>PHCU01000118.1 GCA_002842345.1 Betaproteobacteria bacterium HGW-Betaproteobacteria-12
CGACTCGGCGGTCATGGTCATCGACTCGGTCAACGGCGTCGAGGCGCAGACGATCAAGCTGTTGAACGTCTGCCGCATGCGCGACACGCCGATCCTGACCTTCATCAACAAGCTCGACCGCGAAGGCAAGGAGCCGATCGACCTGCTCGATGAAATCGAGTCGGTACTGGGCATCCAGTGCGCGCCTATCACCTGGCCGATCGGCATGGGCAAGCGTTTCCGCGGCGTCTATCACCTGTACGACGACGCCATCGCCTTCTTCGATCCGCAGGCCGAGAAGGGCACGTCGGAGATCATCAAGGGGCTGGACAATCCGCGCCTCGACGAACTGATCGGCACGCAAGCCGACGAACTGCGCATGGACATCGAACTGGTGCGCGGCGCCTCGCATGCCTTCGATGCCGAAGCCTATCTGTCGGGCAAGCAGTCGCCGGTGTTCTTCGGCTCGGCGGTCAACAACTTCGGCGTGCAGAGCCTGCTCGACGCCGTGGTCGATCTGTCGCCGGCGCCGATCGCCCGCCCGGCGATCAGCCGCAAGGTGGCGCCGAACGAGCCGAAGTTTTCCGGCTTCGTGTTCAAGATCCAGGCCAACATGGACCCCAAGCACCGCGACCGGATCGCCTTCCTGCGCGTCTGCTCCGGCCGCTTCGAGCGCGGCATGAAAGTCAAGCAGGGGGCCGGCGGCAAGTTCCTGGCGGTCAACAATGCCATCACCTTCATGGCCCGCGACCGCTCGACCACCGACGAGGCCTGGCCGGGCGACATCATCGGCATCCCCAACCACGGCACCATCCGTCTGGGCGAAACCTTCACCGAAGGCGAGGACCTGCGCTTCACCGGCATCCCGTCCTTCGCGCCGGAACATTTCCGCCTGGCGCGCATCGCCAACCCGCTGAAGATCAAGCAGTTGCAGAAGGGCCTGCAGCAGCTGGCCGAGGAGGGCGCGACCCAGCTGTTCCGGCCGATGTCCGGCAACGACCTGATCCTCGGTGCGGTCGGCACGCTGCAGTTCGACGTGGTCGCCAGCCGGCTGGAGAACGAGTACGGCGTGCAGGTCATCTTCGACAGCTACAACTGCTCGACGGCGCGCTGGATCCACGGCGACGCCGCCGAGCTGCGCCAGCTGTCCGAGCGCTACAGCGCCAACGTCGCCCTCGACGGGGCCGACGACCCGGTCTATTTGGCGCCGAACAATGTGTACCTGAACATGGTCAAAGAAAAGTATCCCAATCTGCGCTTCCTCGAAGCGCGCGAGGTGATCTGACGATGACGGTACGGGTTCAGGAAGCGGATTTCGACGTCGGCGCCGAATTGGCCGCGTTGCGTGCTGGCGACGCCCGTGTCGGCGCGCTGGCCAGCTTCCTTGGCCTGGTGCGCGACATCAACGATGGCGCTGCCGTTTCCGGGATGACGCTGGAACACTACCCGGGCATGACCGAGAAGGCGCTCGAAGAGATCGTCGCCGAGGCGAAAGGGCGCTGGGAATTGTACGACGTGCTGGTGATCCACCGCGTCGGCCCGCTGCAACCCTGCGACCAGATCGTGCTGGTCGGCGTCACCAGCGCCCATCGCGGCGAAGCCTTCGCCGCCTGCGAGTTCATCATGGATTACCTGAAGACCCGCGCTCCGTTCTGGAAGAAGGAGGCGACGGCCGACGGCGGGCGCTGGGTCGATGCCCGCGAGACCGACGACGGCGCGGCTAAACGCTGGCAGCAATAAGCAAGGGGCGCCGCGGCGCCCCTTGTGTTTTCTGCAGCAGCCGGACGCTCAGGTCTTGAACTGCGCCACCGTGCTGTGCAGCGAAGCCGACAGGCTGTGCAACTGGCGCGCGGCATCGGCGGTGTGACGCACGGCGACCGCGCTCTGCTCGGACATCTGGGCGATGGTTTCGAGCTGGTGGGCAATCTGGTTGCTGGCAGTGCTCTGTTCGCGGATCGAGTCGGAAATGCCGTTGACCACATGGGTGACGCGCTCGGCACCATCGCGGATGCGGTTGATCGAGTCGCCGGCCTGATTGGCCAGTTCGACGCCATTGCCGACCTGCTCGACGCCGGATTGCATGCTGCTGACGGCGCTGCGCGTGCCGCTCTGGATCTTCTCGACCATGGCGCCGATTTCGGTGGTGGACAGGCTGGTCCGTTCGGCCAGCTTGCGCACCTCGTCGGCGACCACGGCAAAGCCGCGGCCCTGTTCGCCGGCGCGGGCGGCCTCGATGGCGGCGTTGAGGGCCAGCAGGTTGGTCTGGTCGGCGATTTCGCGGATGGTCTTGACGATCGAGGTGATCTGGTCGGACTGGCGGCCGAGATCCTCGACGATCGTGGAGGAGGACTGGACGGCTTCGGAAATCTTGCGCATTTCGCTGGCAGCGGCGTGGATGACGGTGGCGCCGTCCTGCGAAATGGCGCCGGCTTCCTGTGAAATGCCATGCGCCTCGGCGGCGTTTTCCTTGACCTGGTCGATGCTCACCGACATTTCCTCGACCGAGGCCGCCATCGACGAGGCCGCATCGCTCTGCTGGCGGGCGCGTTCGGCGACGGCCTCGGAGGCGTGCAGCAATTCGTCGGCAGCACTGGAAACCTGCTCGGCATTGCTGACGACGCTGGCGATCATCTGGCGCAGGGTTTCCTGCATGCTTTGAATATTGGCCAGCAGGCTATCGCTGTCGCCAGCGCGCAGATTTACCGGCGTCGCCAGGTCGCCGGCGGCGATGCGCCGGGTCACTTCCGAGGCCGTGGCCGGGTCACCGCCGAGCGTGCGGATGATGTTGCGCGAGACGAGCAGCAGCGAGACGCCGATGAAGCCACCGATGCCCAGGCCCCAGAACAGCAGCTTGAGGGCGTCGGCGCGGAACTTGGCATCGACGTCGTCGATGTAGATGCCGGAACCGAGGACCCAGCCCCAGGGTTCGAATTTCTTTACGTAGGACAGCTTGGTGTACAGCTCGGTACTGGCCCCGCCACCGGCCAACGGCTTCGGCCACTGGTATTCGACGAAACCGTGGGCGGCCCGGTCGACAACGTCGACGAAGGCGACGAACAGGTTCTTGTTGTCCAGTTTCGTTTCCTTGCCGTCGGCCCCTTCGCGGGCCAGCGTCGCCTTGTTGAAACGCGCCTCGTCGAGCACCTTGCCGTCCAGCGCCGGCACGGTCGGGTGCATCACCATGCGCGGTGCCGGCTTGCCCAGGTCGTTGATCCAGAAGTATTCGACGGTGTCGTAGCGCAGCGTCTTGATCGAGGCGATCGCCTGCTTCTTCGCCTCCTCCTCGCTCAGCGCGCCATTACGGACCTCCTGCTCGTAGCGGGCAACGGTCGCGTGGGCGACCTCGACGAGATTGCGCAGCTTGTTCCGGCGGTCGTCCATCATGCCTTGCTTGCCGTCAAGCAGCAGGACGACGAAGAGAATGATCAAGGCGCCTATGGTGGCAAAGGTCATCGCGGTCAGTTTGCCGCGCAATGTCATTTTTGATCCGGACATGTTTTCTCCCCAGCGGTTGTCGCGCGTTGTGACTGAGTTTCAGATTACCCCTATTCGCTCTGTGGGAATATAGTTTTTGCCATTTTTGGGCCGTTTGGCCGGGCGCTCCCGCGGGGATATTTCATGCCGGCCGTTGAAATTTGCTCCGGTCGGCCGCATCTGGCGTGTATCAGAATTTCGCCACAGAAGGAATGACCATGCGCCTCGACAAATTCACCACCAAATTCCAGCAGGCCTTGTCCGATGCCCAGAGCCTGGCCATCGGCGGCGACCAGCAGTTCATCGAGCCGCAGCACCTGCTGCTCGCCCTGATCAACCAGGAGGACGGCGGCACGACTTCGCTGCTGGCCCGCGCCGGCGTCAATGTGCCCGGCCTGCGCAATGATCTGGAACGGGCGTTGAAAAACCTGCCGCAGGTCTCCGGTCACGGTGGCGATGTGTCGATCGGCCGCGATCTGGCCAACCTGCTGAACCTGACCGACAAGGAAGCGCAGAAGCGCGGCGACCAGTTCATCGCCAGCGAGATGTTCCTGCTCGCCCTGACCGACGACAAGAACGAAACCGGCCGCCTGGCCAAACAGCATGGCCTCAGCCGCAAGGCGCTGGAAGCGGCGATCATGGCCGTGCGCGGCGGCCAGGGCGTCGATAGCCAGGAAGCCGAAGGCCAGCGCGAAGCGCTGAAGAAATACTGCATCGACCTGACCGAGCGCGCCGCCCAGGGCAAGCTCGACCCGGTGATCGGCCGCGACGACGAGATCCGCCGCGCCATCCAGATCCTGCAGCGGCGGACCAAGAACAATCCGGTGCTGATCGGTGAACCGGGCGTCGGCAAGACCGCCATCGTCGAGGGATTAGCCCAGCGCATCATCAATGGCGAGGTACCGGAAACCCTGAAGGGCAAGAAGGTGCTGGTCCTCGACATGGCCGGCCTGCTGGCCGGCGCCAAGTATCGCGGCGAGTTCGAGGAGCGGCTGAAGGCCGTACTCAAGGAAGTGTCGCAGGACGAAGGGCGGATCATCCTGTTCATCGACGAACTGCACACCATGGTCGGCGCCGGTAAGGCCGAAGGCGCCATCGATGCCGGCAACATGCTGAAGCCGGCCCTGGCCCGGGGCGAACTGCACTGCATCGGGGCGACGACGCTCAACGAATACCGCAAGTACATCGAGAAGGATGCCGCGCTGGAGCGCCGCTTCCAGAAGGTGCTGGTTGACGAACCGTCGGTCGAATCGACCATCGCCATCCTGCGCGGCCTGCAAGAGAAGTACGAACTGCATCACGGCGTCGATATCACCGACCCGGCCATCGTCGCCGCCGCCGAACTGTCGCACCGCTACATCACCGACCGTTTCCTGCCCGACAAGGCGATCGACCTGATCGACGAGGCGGCGGCGCGGATCAAGATGGAAATCGACTCCAAGCCGGAGTCGATGGACAAGCTCGACCGCCGCATCATCCAGCTGAAGATCGAGCGCGAGGCGGTGAAGAAGGAAAAGGATGAGGCCTCGAAAAAGCGTTTCGGCCTGATCGAGGAAGAGATCGCCAAGCTGACCAAGGAATATTCCGACCTCGAGGAAATCTGGAAAGCCGAGAAGTCGGCCGTGCTGGGGTCCGCTCAGATCAAGGAAGAGATCGACCACCTGAAGGCCGATATCGTCCGCCTGCAGCGCGAAGGCAAGCTGGGCGAGGTGGCCGAACTGCAATACGGCAAGCTGCCACAACTCGAAGCGCAACTGAAGGCAGCCGAAGTGGCCGGCGAGGGCGGCGGGCAGAAGAACAAGCTGCTGCGCACCCAGGTCGGTGCCGAGGAAATCGCCGAAGTGGTGTCGCGCGCCACTGGCATCCCGGTCAGCAAGATGATGCAGGGCGAGCGCGAGAAGCTGCTGAAGATGGAAGAGCGCCTGCACAAGCGGGTCGTCGGGCAGGATGAAGCGGTGCGGCTGGTCGGCGATGCGATTCGGCGTTCGCGCGCCGGCCTGTCCGACCCGAATCGCCCCTACGGCTCCTTCCTCTTCCTCGGCCCGACCGGCGTTGGCAAGACCGAATTGTGCAAGGCGCTGGCCGAGTTCATGTTCGATGCCGAGGATCACCTGATCCGCATCGACATGAGCGAGTTCATGGAGAAACACTCGGTCGCCCGCCTGATCGGCGCGCCGCCGGGCTATGTCGGCTACGAGGAGGGCGGCTACCTGACCGAGGCGGTGCGCCGCAAACCTTACTCCGTGATCCTGCTCGACGAGGTCGAGAAGGCCCACCCGGATGTCTTCAACGTGCTGCTGCAGGTCTTGGACGATGGCCGCATGACCGATGGCCAGGGCCGTACCGTCGATTTCAAGAATACGGTCATCGTCATGACCTCCAACCTTGGCAGCCAGATGATCCAGCAGATGGCCGGCGACGACTACGGGGTGATCAAGATGGCGGTGATGGCCGAAGTGAAAAACTACTTCCGCCCGGAATTCATCAACCGCATCGACGAGGTGGTGGTCTTCCACGCGCTGGACGAGAAGCACATCGCCGGCATCGCCAGGATCCAACTCGGCTATCTGGAAAAACGCCTGGCCCAGCTGGAGATGGGTATCGCCGTCGAGGAGAGCGCCCTGGCCGAACTGGCCCAGGCCGGCTTCGACCCGGTGTTCGGTGCCAGGCCGCTCAAGCGGGCGATCCAGCAGCAGATCGAAAACCCGCTGGCCAAAGCCATCCTGGAGGGGCGCTTCGCCGCCAAGGACACGATCCGGGTCAGTTGCGACAACGGCATCATGCGTTTCGCCAAGGCCTGAAGCGGATAACGAAAAAGGGCGGGACCTCGCGGTACCGCCCTCGTCATTGCTGCCGGCGGTGGTCGCTCAGCAGTTGCCCTTCTTGGCCTGGCCCGGCGGGCAATGATTTCCGCCCTTATGCCCCTTGCCGTGGCCGGTGTAGTACTTTTCGCCACGCGGGCCGTTGTGGCTGTGCCAGTAATCGCGGTCGCGCCAGTCGTAGCCGTCCCAGTAATAGCCGCGTTTGTCGACGCTGCCAAAAGTGACGGTGACGCCGGGCGCCTGCACGCGAACGCTGCCGATATCGACGCGGACGTCGGCGGCCTGGACGAACAGTGGCGCGGCGGCAATCAGGGTGGCGAGGAGTATTTTCTTCATTGGTATTTCCTTTCTCTTGAAATACTGAGGGGCAACGGCAGTCTCATACCTGAATCAATTTTTGTCGATGGTGACGTTCACAAGGAATTGTAAAGAAATGATCAATGACCTGAACTCCTGGCAGGTGGCTCGCCATGCCGAACTGGCTTCGCCCGACAGCTGGCTCGGGCTGGTCGGCCTGTACTGGCTGCAACCGGGGCTCAATACTGTCGGCGGTGCGGCCGATGCCGTGGTCCGCCTGCCTGCCGCCCCGGCCGTTGTCGGTGCCTTGCGCTGGCAGGACAATGAAATCTGGTGGCTGCCGCAGGCTGGTGCGCCACAGCTTCTGCAGACCGACACCCATGGGCTTCCAACCGTGGTTGAGTGCGGCACGCTGGCCTTTTTCGTCGTCGAGCGCGAGGGGCAGTTGGCGGCCCGCGTGCGCGATCGGGCCTGGGCTGCCCGCCAGCCTTTCGCCGGGCTGCAATATTTTGCCGCCGATCCGGCCTGGCGCATTGAAGCCGAATGGCAGGCGATAGCGCCGCCGCTGCAGATGGAAGTGCCGAACGTCAGCGGTGAGTTGAAGATGGTGGAAGTCGGACATCGTGCCGTATTCGCTGTCGGCGGCCAGACGGTGGCGCTGCTGCCGATGGCGGTCGGCGCCGAGGAGGTCTTCTTCGTCTTCCGCGACCGCAGCAGCGGCAAGGAAACCTATGGCGCCGGACGCTTCCTGAAGACAGCCCCGGCCTGCGACGGCCGTATCGTGCTCGACTTCAACCGGGCCTACAACCCGCCCTGCGCCTTCACGCCCTTTGCCACCTGTCCGCTGCCGCCGCCGGAAAACTGGCTGCCGTTCGCGGTGCCGGCCGGCGAGCGCAAATGGGAAAAGCCGGGGTGATTGCGGCGATGCAGCAATTTGATTAATATAATCGATTGCTTATCAACCTATATACACACCATGTTGCGTTTCGACATTGCCCCGATCTGTTCCAATGCCTATCGCTTCCAGGCCGCGATGAGCTTCGCCGTCGCCGCCCTGTACCTGTTCACCCCGTACAAGTGGGTGGCCTTGCTGCTGGTGCTGGGCGGCTTGCTGCGCGGCTTCGTGTCGCCGCACAAGTGCCTGTCCTACAGGTTGTTTGCCGGCCTGAGCGGCAAGCTGGGCTTGGCCAAGATGCAGAATGCCGGTTCCAAGATGTTTGCCGACAAGGTGGTGTTCATTGCCGGCGCCGTAATGGCCGGTAGTTGGCTGGCCGGTTCGGAGATCGGCCTGATCCCGGCGACGGCGATCCTGATCTTCGCCGCGATCGACCTGCTCACCGGCTTCTGCGCCGCCTGCTGGGCCTATGGCCTGTGGTACAAGCTGAAGGCGGCCTGAGGCTGATGTAGCTCCCGGAAAAAAGCGCGGCGCTTGCCCGCGCACTTCCCAAAAAGGCAAAAATCCCAACGCGTGTTTCCCGGTTCGGAATCGGGTATCTTCCGGTTTTTACAAAAAAATAACGGGAAGTCCCATGGGAACAGCAGAGAAAAATTCGGGGGCGGCCGCCGGCCGCGCCCCGTTCAACGTCGCGGGGCCCGATGCCGATTTGCACCAGGTCGTCATCGTCGGCGGCGGTGCGGGTGGCCTTGAACTGGCTACCAAGCTGGGCGACAAACTCGGCAAGAAGCGCAAGGCGGCGATCACGCTGATCGAAAAGGCGCAGAGCCATTTCTGGAAGCCGCACCTGCATGAAATCGCGGCCGGCAGCATGGATCTCGGCACCTACGAGATCAACCACCTGGCCCAGTCCTATTGGCATGGCTACCGCTACCGCTACGGCGAAGTCATCGCCATCGACCGCGACAAGCAGACCGTCACCACCGCACCCTACATCGACGAACACGGCGAGGAGGTCATCGCGCCGCGCGTCTTTCGCTACGACACGCTGGTCATCAGCATCGGCAGCCTGACCAACGACTTCGGCACGCCCGGCGTCAAGGAACACGCCATCGCGCTCGAAACACCGCAGCAGGCCGCCCGTTTCCATCGCCGCATGGTCAATGCCTGCATTCGTGCCCATGCCCAGCAGCAGCCGCGCCAGCCGGGACAACTGACGGTGGCCATCATCGGCGCCGGCGCCACCGGCGTCGAGCTTGCCGCCGAACTGCACAAGACGACCCGCACACTGGTTTCCTACGGGCTGGACCGGATCGACCCGAGCGAAGACATCCGCATCGTGCTGATCGAAGCCGCGCCGCGCATCCTGCCCGCCGTGCCCGAGCGTGTCTCCGGCGCCGCGCTGCGCCTGCTCGGTGAAATTGGCGTCGAGGTGCGTTCCGGCGCCGCCGTTTCCGAAGTGCTGGAAAACGGCGTCCGCTTCGCCAGCGGCGAGATCATGCCGGCCGAGCTGGTGGTCTGGGCGGCCGGCGTCAAGGCGCCGGAAATGCTCAAGGATTTCGGCGGCCTGGAGTCCAACCGCATCAACCAGCTGGTCGTCCATCCGACCCTGCAGACGACGCGCGACGAAAACATCTTCGCCCTCGGCGACTGCGCTGCCTGCGCCTGGCTCGGCAAGGAAGGCAACGTCCCGCCACGTGCCCAGGCAGCGCACCAGCAGGCCTCGCACATGTATAAACAGATTGTCGCCCGGCTCGAAGGCAAGCCGCTCAAACCCTGGCGCTATCGCGATTTCGGCTCGCTGGTCTCGCTCGGCAAGTACTCCACGGTCGGCAACCTGATGGGCGGGCTAGTTGGCGGCAACATGTGGGTCGAAGGCACTTTCGCCCGCCTGATGTACGTCTCGCTGTACAAGCTGCACGAACTGGCGCTGCACGGCTTCGTCAAGGTCGCCCTCGACACTCTGGCCCGCCTGATCACCCGACGCACCGAGCCGCACGTCAAGCTGCACTGATTTTCAGCATCAACGAAAAGGCCCCGCACTGTTACCAGGCGGGGCCTTTTTGCGGAAGCGCATTGCGCAGCATGCCGCGTTAGTGCGCTTCTTTTGCTCAGGCCTGGATTCGATCGAGCGCCTGGGCCAGGTTGTCTAATGTTCGCTGCGGCTGGTGCAGCTTGTCGAGTCCGAACAGGCCGAGGCGGAAGCTGCGGAAGTCGGCCGGCTCGTCGCATTGCAACGGCACGCCGGCCGCCGCCTGGACCCCCTGGGCGAGAAATTTCCTGCCATTCTGGATGTCCGGGTCGGAGGTATAGCTGACCACTACGCCGGGTGCCTGGAAGCCGACCGCGGCGACGCTGGGGAAACCGCGGGCGACCAGCAGTTCGCGCACCCGGCGACCGAGTTCCCATTGCTCCTCACCGACCTTCGCAAAACCGTAGGCCTCGGTTTCCAGCATCACGTCGCGCACGGCCGTCAGCGCATCGGTCGGCATCGTCGCATGGTAGGCATGGCCGCCGTCCTCGTAGGCTTCCATGATCTGCAGCCACTTCTTCAGGTCGCAGGCGAAGCTGCTGCTCGTCGTCGCATCGATGCACGCCCGGGCGCGTTCGCCGAGGGCGATCAGGGCGGCGCAGGGCGGGCCGCTCCAGCCTTTCTGCGGAGCGCTGATCAGTACGTCGACATGACTGGCCGCCATGTCGACCCAGACCGTGCCGGAGGCGATGCAGTCGAGCACGAACAGGCCATCGACCGCCTGCACCGCGACACCGACCGCAGCGACGTAGTCGTCGGGCAGGATCATACCGGAGGAGGTTTCGACGTGCGGGGCGAAAACGACATCCGGCCGGTGTTCGCGGATCGCGGCGACGACCTCTGCCAGTGGCGGCGGGGCGAACGGCGCCTGGGCGCCGCTGCCGACCGGGCGGGCTTTGAGGACGATGCATTCGGCCGGAATGCGGCCGGCGTCGAAAATCTGCGTCCAGCGGAAACTGAACCAGCCGTTGCGGATGACCAGCACCTTCTTGCCATTGGCGAACTGACGGGCCACGGCTTCCATACCGAAGGTGCCGCCGCCGGGCACGACAGCAACCGAGGGGGCGTGATAGACCGTCTTCAGGATCCGGGAAATATCCCGCATGACACCCTGGAAGCGTTGCGACATGTGATTCAGCGCCCGGTCGGTGTAAACCACCGAATATTCGAGCAGGCCTTGGGGGTCGGGTTGGGGGAGCAGGGCGGGCATTTGTCTCTCCGTATGATTGTTCTTCGGTTGCGCGTAACGCGTGCGTGGCGCAGGATAAACCCAAGCTGCGGCGCAGCGCCAGTTGTCCGGCAGTGGGGGAACTTGTGCCGCCCGGCCGATGCCTGAACGGTAACCAGCGCTCAGCAGGGGCTTGGTGGCACGAACCGCCACGGCATCCGCGCTTTGTCTGACAAGGAGATCATGATGAACCTGCCTGTGCTGCCTTCCTACATTTCGCGCGAGAACGTCGGTCCCTGGCACATCTTCCTGCAGCAGGTGGAAAAGGTCGCGCCGCTGCTCGACAAGTCCCTGTGGCCCTGGGTCGAGACTTTGCGGCGGCCGAAGCGGGCGCTGATCGTCGATGTGCCGATCCGCCTCGACAACGGTGAAATTGCCCATTTCGAAGGTTACCGCGTGCATCACAACACGTCGCGTGGACCAGGCAAGGGCGGCGTGCGCTATCACCAGGACGTGACGCTCTCCGAAGTCATGGCGCTGGCTGGCTGGATGAGCATCAAGAATGCCGTGGTCAACGTGCCGTTCGGTGGTGCCAAGGGTGGCATCCGCGTCGATCCACGCCTGCTCTCGCTGGCCGAGCTGGAGCGCCTGACCCGTCGCTACACCAGCGAGATCGACATGATGATCGGCCCGGACAAGGATATCCCGGCGCCCGACATGAACACCAACGCCCAGGTCATGGCCTGGATGATGGACACCTATTCAATGAACCAGGGGCGCACCTCGACCGGCGTCGTCACCGGCAAGCCGCTGTCACTTGGGGGTTCGCTCGGCCGGTCCGATGCGACCGGCCGCGGGGTCTTCGTTACCGCCCGCGAGGCGGCGAAAAAAATCGACCTGCCGCTGATCGGCGCCCGCGTCTCGATCCAGGGCTTCGGCAATGTCGGCGAAGCCAGTGCCCGGATGTTCGCCGCTGCCGGCGCGCGCATCGTGGCCGTGCAGGATGTCAGCGGTACGGTATTCAATGCAGCGGGGCTCGATATCGCCGGCCTCAAACGTCACCTGAGCGAGCAGCGCACGCTGCTCGGCGCGCCTGATTGCGAGGTGATTGCTGATGACGCCTTCTGGGCCGTTCCCTGCGAATTCCTCGTGCCGGCGGCCCTGGAATCGCAGATCAACCAGTTCAATGCTGGCAACATCAATGCGCGGGTCATCGTCGAGGGGGCCAACGGGCCGACGACGCCGGAGGCCGAAGCCATTCTCGCCGAGCGCAACATCCTGGTCGTTCCCGATGTACTGGCCAATGCCGGCGGCGTGACCGTCAGCTATTTCGAATGGGTGCAGGATTTTTCCAGCTTCTTCTGGAGTGAGGAGGAAATCAACGAACGCCTGGAGCGCATCATGGCCGAGGCCTTCGAGGCCATCTGGCAACTGGCCGCCGAGCGCCAGTTGTCGCTGCGCACCGCGGCCTTCGTCGTCGGCTGCAGTCGGGTACTGCAGGCGCGGGCGATGCGCGGGTTGTACCCCTGACCGTCCGTCGGCGAGCCTCGGCCGCCCGGACGATATGGCTCAAGGGAGCACGAATTTCGCCGTTAACTGGTTTGAGGGCAGCGTTTTTTGGAGGTGTGCGATGAACGTCATCTACAGCAGCGATCACTTCTGGGTACTGGCCTATCCGGCGCAGCAGGGTTTTGAACTGTTCGACAAGGATTGCCGGCGCACGCTCTTCCTGCAAGGCGCCTCCGCCTATCATTTTCAGCACGCGATGGAAGAAATTCCCGAGAGCGAGCGTGACGAGGAAACCATCGACGCCTTCCTCGACGACTACTGCACTGGCAGCGCCCGGCCCATCGTCATCCACTGACGTGCTAGAATCGCGGCCATTGTCTTGATTACTCGAGGAATGCAGTCAATGGGCGAGGTAAATACGAGCTACGTGTCCGATCACCAGACTTGGATGGACGAGCAGTTGGAAAAGAATCCGGAATGGAGTGCCGATCAGAAGGCCGGTCGCGCCCTCTGGTGGGACAAGAAGCAGACGGTGGACGAAAGCGCCCGCAACGACGCATCGAAGGTGCCGCAGAAGCCGTATCCCTACGACGTCAATTTCTACACCGAGTAAGCTCCGGCGCCCGGCGCCATGAAAAAAGCCAGTCTTCCGACTGGCTTTTTTGTTGCTGCGCGCCGCGCCATCAGTTTCCGGTCAGCGGCTTGACCACGCGCTTGACGGCCGTATCTTCAGGGTGCGGATGGATGGTGAAGCCGAGGCTGGTCATCAGGCGGAACATCTTGCTGTTGGTCGACAGCACGTCGCCGACCACGGCGCGATAGCCTTTCAGGCGGGCACAGTCGATCAGTGCCGTCATCAGCTTGCGACCGACACCGCACTTCTGCCAGTCGTCGCCGACGGCCAGCGCGAATTCCACCGATTCGCCATCCGGGTTGCCGACGTAGCGGGCGACACCGATCTGCGTCTCCTTGCCTTCGTCGTCGGCGATCATGGCCACCAGCGCCATTTCCCGGTCGTAGTCGATCTGCGTGAAGCGCACCAGCATGGTCTGCGTCAGCTCGCGCAGGGTGTCCATGAAGCGGTAGTAGCGCGATTCGTCGGACATGTTCTTGACGAATTCCTGCTCGAGGTCGGCGTCTTCCGGGCGGATCGGGCGGATGGTGACGACCTTGCCGTCGTTCATCTGCCATTCCTGGATCAGGTGCACCGGGTAGGGGTAGATCGCC
>PHCU01000289.1 GCA_002842345.1 Betaproteobacteria bacterium HGW-Betaproteobacteria-12
CGACCTCGCCATCGCCATCGCCGATGTCGAGAAGGAAGTGGAACAACGCCTCAAGCGCACGGGCCGCAACGTCAAGATGCCGGGCTTCCGTCCGGGCAAAGTGCCGTTCAGCATCGTCAAGCAGCAGTATGGCGACCAGGCTCGCCACGAAGTGCTGTCTGAAGAACTCGACCGCGTCTTCGGCGAAACCGTTACCGCGCAGAAGATGCGCGTTGCCGGCTATCCGCGCATCGAGCCTAAGACCAGCGAAAGCAGCACCCACCTCGAATTCACCGCCATCTTCGAAACCTACCCGGAATTCGCGCCGGGCGACCTGTCGGCTGCTGAAATCGAGCGCCCGATCCTCGAAGTCGGCGCCGCCGAAATCGACAAGACCCTCGACATCCTGCGCAAGCAGCGCGTCTCCTACGCTGACGCCGACCGCGCCGCGGCCAAGGAAGACCGCGTCGTCATCGATTTCCTCGGCAAGAAGGACGGCGTGCCGTTCGCTGGTGGCGAAGCCAAGGATTACCCCTTCGTCCTCGGCCAGGGCATGATGCTGCCCGATTTCGAGAACGCCGTCGAAGGCAGCAAGGCCGGCGACAGCAAGACCTTCGACCTGACCTTCCCGGCCGATTATCACGCCAAGGATCTGGCTGGCCAGACGGTTCAGTTCGACATCACCGTCAAGCAAGTGCAAGCCCCGAAGCTGCCGGAAGTCGACGCTGACTTCGCCATCAGCATGGGCGTCGCCGATGGCGACGTGGCCAAGATGAAGGGCGAGATCGAAGCCAACCTGAAGCGTGAAGTGAAGCGCCGCATCGAAGGCAAGATCAAGGACCAGGTCATGGAGGCACTGCTCAAGACCAACCCGATCACCGTGCCGGCCTCCCTGGTTGACATGGAAGTCCAGCGCTTGATGCAAGCCGCCCGCCAGGACATGGAACAGCGCGGCATGAAAAACAAGGATTTCCCGATCCAGCCGGAATGGTTCACCGACCAGGCCAAGCGCCGCGTCACCCTTGGCCTGATCCTTGCTGAAGTGGTGAAGACGGAGAAGCTTCAGGCAACGCCGGAACAGGTTCGCGCCATGGTCGAGGAAACCGCCCAGAGCTACGAACAGCCGGAAGAAGTGATCCGCTGGTATTACGCTCAGCCGCAGCGCCTGCAGGAAGTTGAAGGCGTCGCGATCGAGAACAACGTCGTCGCGTGGGTTCTTGGCAAGGCCAAGGTGACCGACAAGGCAGCCGTTTTTGATGAATTGATGGGCCAGAAGCAGTAATCTGGATGGCGTCACAAAAACAACAAACGTCTGTAACGTAACCAACAAGGGCTGACATGAATATCGACAACGCAAGCAACTGGGATCCGCAGGCTCTAGGCCTGGTCCCGATGGTGGTGGAACAGAGCGGACGCGGTGAACGCGCGTACGACATCTATTCGCGCCTGCTGAAGGAGCGGGTGATCTTTCTTGTCGGCCCGGTTAACGATTCCACCGCCAACCTGGTCGTAGCCCAGTTGCTGTTCCTCGAAGCCGAGAATCCGGACAAGGACATCTACTTCTACATCAACTCGCCGGGCGGCTCGGTGACGGCCGGCATGTCGATCTACGACACCATGCAGTTCATCAAGCCCGACGTGTCGACACTGTGCATCGGCCAGGCTGCCTCGATGGGCGCCTTCCTGCTCAACGCCGGCGCCAAGGGCAAACGTTTCGCCCTGCCCAATTCCCGCGTGATGATTCACCAGCCGCTGGGCGGCTTCCAGGGCCAGGCCTCGGATATCGCCATCCACGCCAAGGAAATCCTGTCGATCCGTGATCGCCTGAACCGCATCATGGCCGAACACAGCGGCCAGCCGCTGGAGCGCATCGAAAAGGATACCGATCGCGATAATTTCCTTTCGTCAGCCGAGGCGGCAGAATACGGCTTGATCGACAAGGTGCTTACCCGCCGCGACGCGGCT
>PHCU01000119.1 GCA_002842345.1 Betaproteobacteria bacterium HGW-Betaproteobacteria-12
CTTTAGACCGAGCGCTCGATGATGACGCCGACGCGCTTGACGCCCGGCATCATGCCCAGCTTGGCGACCGAGACACGGACCCACTGGGCGGCGAAGTTTTCCAGCAGCCAGGTGGCGATGTGCTCGGCCAGCTTTTCCAGCAGGTTGAAATGGCTGGCCGCCAGGTCGCCGCGCAGGCGCTCGACGACCACCGCGTAATCGACGGTGTCGCGGATGTCGTCGCTGGCCCCGGCCGAGGCCGTGGACACGCCGATCTGCAGCGAGATATCCACCGTCTGCGGCATGGCTTTCTCGCGCGGATAGATGCCGATCCAGGTTTCGGCGCGCAGCTCTTCGATGAAAATGATGTCCATGCGGAGTCGGAATGTCCCGGCGGTGTAAAATTTGCCGCGATTGTACCCCAGCCCCCTACCCTACCCCCGCCCATGTCCGCCACCCTTGCCGTCCTTGCCGCCTACCTGCTCGGTTCCGTTCCCTTCGCGATGATCGCCGCCAAACTGTTCGGCCTGGCCGATCCGCGCACCTACGGTTCGGGCAACCCCGGAGCGACCAACGTGCTGCGCAGCGGCAACAAGAAGGCGGCGATCTTCACGCTGATCGGCGATGCGCTGAAAGGCTGGGTGGCCGTCTTCGTTGCCCAGCAGCTGGCGTTCTCCGACACGGTGATCGGCCTGGTTGCGCTGGCCGTGTTTTTCGGCCACCTGTTCCCGGTTTTCCTCAAGTTCAAGGGCGGCAAAGGCGTCGCCACCGGCGCCGGCGTGCTGCTCGCGCTCGACCCGCTTCTCGGCCTGGCGGTATTCGCCACCTGGCTGTTCGTCGCCTTCGCCTTCCGTTATTCGTCGGCTGCTGCCGTCGTCGCCGCCGGCCTGGCGCCGGTCTATTCGGCGCTCAGCCATGGCACCGGCGGCTACCTGCTAGTGGTGGCGATCATCGGTATCGCCCTGATCGCCAAGCACTGGCAGAACATCCAGCGCCTGCTGGCCGGCCAGGAAAGCAAGATCGGCAGCAAGAAGAAGGCTTGAGCGGTGCGGCGCCATAGCCAACGGCAATTCGGCACATACCGACAATCGATTGGCTCGATCGAAACGGCACTCCTAGACTGTGGTCATCAGGTCGCCAAGACCTGCATTCCCCATAGGAGGCCATCATGATCGCCCGCTTCATCCAGCGCTTCATCGAAGAAGAACACGCTTGGGACTGTTACATCGACGCCCTGGCCGGGCTGCCGGACAATTTCTGAGGATTGCCGGGAAGACGACGATGAGCAAGAAGAAATGCTGCAAGTCCAGCCCGCCCTGCAAGAACTGCCCGAAGCGGCGCAAGAAGGCTGGCGATGCCGGCGAGCGCGGCCCCGTGCTGTGCTACTGCGTGCCGCTGGCCGAGATATCCATCAACGGCCAGCGCGGCTGCACCGCGAACGCGCCGGCCGGTTTGGCCGGCGAACCGGCCTGCAGGCGCAGGCAGCCGGCCAGCGCGATCATCGCCCCGTTATCGGTACAGAATTCCAGCTCCGGGTAAAACACGCGGAAGCGCTTGCGCCGCGCCTCGTCGTCGAGCATTGCCCGCAACTGCCGGTTGGCACCGACGCCGCCGGCCACCACCAGTTGCTTGAGACCGGTCTGCTTCAGCGCTTTCAATGACTTCTTGACCAGCACCTCGACGATCGCCTCCTGGAAAGCACGGGCTGCATCGGCCTTGAAGACCTCGCTCAAGGGTTCGTCCTGCTCGCGAACCAGGGTCAACACCGCGGTCTTCAGGCCGGAGAAACTGAAATTGAGGTCACCGGAATGCTGCATCGGTCGCGGCAGTTGGTAGACGCCGGACGTACCCAACTCCGCCAGCTGCGACAGCAGCGCTCCACCGGGGTAGGGCAGACCGAGCAGCTTGGCGCTCTTGTCGAAGGCTTCGCCGGCCGCATCGTCGAGCGTCTCGCCGAGCAGTTCGTACTCGCCGACGGCGGTCACCCGCATCAATTGCGTATGGCCCCCCGACACCAGCAGGGCGACGAACGGGAAAGTCGGCGGAGTACGCGACAGCAGCGGCGACAGCAGGTGACCTTCGAGGTGATGTACCGGAATGGTCGGCTTGTCGAGCGCCAGTGCCAGCGCCTCGGCGAAAGCGCAGCCGACCAGCAGCGCGCCGGAGAGGCCGGGACCGCGGGTGTAGGCAACGGCATCGACCTCGGCCAGCGCCCGCCCGGACTGCGCCAGCGCCTCGCGCAACAGCGGCACGACGCGGCGGATATGGTCACGCGAGGCCAGTTCCGGCACCACGCCGCCGTACTCGGCGTGCATCGCCACCTGCGAATGCAGCGCGTGCGCCAACAACCCGGCTGCGCTGTCGTAGAGCGCAATGCCGGTTTCGTCGCAGGAGGATTCAATACCGAGGATCAACATCGGCGCGCATTTTAACACTTGAGGCAAAAAGGTTTTTTGCAATATACTGTTGGGCTCTCCGCGATCGAGCGGATACAAATTTTGCGCGCACTGTCGTTTACTTGACCTGACAGGCGCCTAACGGAAGGGGGTGATTTATATGCCGAACATTCGTGTCAAGGAAAATGAGCCGTTCGAAGTTGCTATTCGTCGATTCAAGCGCACGGTCGAAAAGACTGGCCTGTTGACCGAGCTGCGCGCCCGTGAGTTTTACGAAAAGCCCACCGCCGAGCGCAAGCGCAAGGCTGCCGCTGCCGTTAAACGTCAACACAAGCGCCTCCGTAGCCTGACCCTGCCGCCGAAGCTGTACTAATCGAGTACGGTGAAAACCGCAGCCAGAGCCGCCCGCCTCAACAGCCGGCGGCTTTTTTCTTTGAATTTCCGAAAAGAACGAGCATGAGCCTCAAAGCCCGCATCACCGAAGACATGAAGACGGCCATGAAGGCCAAGGATACGGCCCGCCTGAACGCCATCCGCCTGCTGCTCGCCGCCGTCAAGCAGAAGGAAGTCGATGAGCGCATCGAACTCGACGACACCGCCGTCGTCGCTGTCATCGAAAAGCTGACCAAGCAGCGCAAGGATAGCGTCACCCAGTACGAAGCCGCCGGCCGTCAGGAACTGGCCGATGCCGAGAAATTCGAGATCTCGGTGCTCGCCGCCTACCTGCCGGAAAAGATGAGCGCCGCGGAAACTGCGGCCGCCGTCGCCGCCGCCGTCGCCGAAACCGGGGCCAAGGGCCCGGCCGACATGGGCAAGCTGATGGCCGTGCTGAAGCCGCGCTTGGCTGGCAAGGCCGACATGGCGGAGGTATCGAAGCTGGTCAAGGCGGCGCTCGCCGGCTAAGCCATCGTGATCCCGGATTCCTTCATTCAGGACTTGCTGGCCCGGGTCGACATCGTCGACCTGGTGGACAGCTACGTGCCGCTGAAGAAGGCCGGGGCCAATTACGCCGCCTGCTGCCCGTTTCACAACGAGAAATCGCCGTCGTTCACGGTCAGTCCGACCAAGCAGTTCTATCACTGCTTCGGCTGCGGCGCCCACGGCACGGCGATCGGCTTCGTCATGGAATACCAGGGCCTCGGCTTCGTCGATGCGATCAAGGAACTGGCCGGCCGTGCCGGCATGCAGGTGCCGGAAAGTGAAGGCCGCAGCCACAGCGACGAGAAGCCGGGCCAGACGCGGGCACTGATCGAGGTCATGGCGCGCGCCGCGCAGTACTACAAGGATCAGCTGAAGGCCTCGCCACGCGCCATCGAATACTGCAAGAAACGCGGCCTGAGCGGTGAGGTCGCCGCCCGCTTCGGCATCGGTTACGCCCCGGACGGCTGGCAGAACCTGCAGGCGGTATTTCCCAACTACAACGCCGACGAACTGAAGCTCGCCGGCCTGGTCATCGACAACGAGGCCGGCCGCCGCTACGACCGCTTCCGTGACCGGCTGATGATCCCGATCATCAGCCAGAAGGGCGAGATCATTGCCTTCGGCGGCCGCATCATCGACCAGGGCGAGCCAAAATACCTGAATTCGCCGGAAACTCCGCTGTTCGAGAAGGGGCGCGAACTGTTCGGCCTGCCGCAAGCCCGCCAGGCCTTGCGCGACACCGACACGGCGATCGTCACCGAAGGCTACATGGACGTCATCGCCCTGTCGCAGAACGGTGTCGGCAATGCCGTGGCGACGCTCGGCACCGCAACCACCGCGACGCACGTGACCAAGCTGCTGCGTCAGGTCGACCGCATCGTCTTTTGCTTCGACGGCGACAACGCCGGGCGGAAGGCCGCTTGGCGCGCCCTGGAAAATTCGCTGGAAGCGCTGGCCGACAACAAGCGCCTCGGCTTCATCTTCCTGCCGCAGGAACACGACCCCGATAGCTACATCCGCGAATTCGGCAAGGCCGAGTTCGACCGCCAGGTCGTCCAGGCCATGCCGCTGTCCGACTTCCTGCTGCGCGAACTGGCGCAGCGCTGCGACCTGACCAGTTCGGAAGGCAAGGCCCAGCTGATCTACGAAGCCAAGCCGCTGCTGTTGAAGCTGCCGACGCCGCTGCTCCGGCTGCAACTGGTCAAGCGCCTAGCCGAGGCCAGCGGTTTCGCCCAGAGCGAAGTCGAACGCCTGTGCGACCTCAAGTCCTTCATTCCCGCCGCGCCACCCAAGACCAGGCGGACCGCGCCATCGCTGACGCGCAACCTGCTGCGCATCGTCTTGCACAAACCGCAGCTCGCCGCCCAGTTGCCCCTCGACCTGCTGCCCGATACGCCGGAACGCCCGGCGCTCAAACGCCTGCACCAGCTCGTCACCGGCAACCGTGAGGCCAGCAGCTATGCCGTCCTGCGCGAACAACTGCGCGGCCTGCCGGAGGAAATGATGATCGAGAACGCTGCCTCGGAACTTCTTGGCCAACCGTTTGACGAAACGGAAGCCGAAACGGAATTTCGCGACACGCTGGAAAAACTCCGTTCCGGCGAGCAGAAGCGGCTGTTCGCCGAACTGCAGATGAAAGCACAGCAATTCGGCGTGGCCGGCCTGAGCGCCGCAGAAAAGCAGGCCTACATACAGCTGCTTGCTGCACAGCAATATCGAAGCTAAGTTGTGGTATAATTTATGGTTTTCTCCAATTACATGGAACGTGTTCATGGCTAAGGCAAAAGACACCGCGAAGGAAGCTCCGAAGGCACGCATCAGCAAGGCCAAGGAAAAAGCTGCCGAAAAGGCGCTGCTCGAAGGCGCGATGGCAGAGACTCCCGAGCCGCTCGATGCCGAAGCGCGCAAGATGCGCCTGAAGGCGCTGATCAAGCTCGGCAAGGAACGCGGCTACCTGACTTACGCCGAAATCAACGACCACCTGCCGGATGATGTCGTCGATGCGGAAAGTATCGAAGCGATCATCTCGACCTTCAGCGAAATGAGCATCCAGGTTTTCGATGAAGCCCCGGCTGCCGAAGACCTGCTGATGTCCGACACCGCTGCGGTCGCCGCCGACGATGAAGAAGTCGAAGCGCAGGCCGAACAGGCGCTGTCCACCGTCGATTCCGAATTCGGCCGGACCACCGACCCAGTGCGCATGTACATGCGTGAAATGGGCTCGGTCGAACTGCTCACCCGCGAAGGCGAAATCGAGATCGCCAAGCGCATCGAGGAAGGCCTCAAGCACATGGTGCAGGCCATCTCCGCCTGCCCGACGACCATCGCCGACATTCTCGACTCGGCCGCCAAGGTTGAAGCCGATGAGATGCGCATCGACGAACTGGTCGACGGCTTGATCGACCCGAATGCCGTCGTCGCCGAACCGGCCCCCGAAGTGCCGGAAGAGGAAGAAGCCGACGACGACGACGATGCCGATGACGAGGAAGGTGCCAGCGGCGCCGTTTCCGCCTCACTGCTGCAGTTGAAAGCCGATGCCCTGGAGCGCTTCGCGATCATCCGCGCGCTGCATGCCAAGATGCAAAAGGCGCTGTCCAGCAAGGGTTCGCAGGACAAGACCTACCTCAAGCTGCAGCAGCAGATCTCCGACGAGCTGATGAATATCCGCTTCACCTCGCGCTCGATCGAGCGCCTGTGCGACAGCGTGCGCGGCATGGTCGAGCAGGTCCGCGGTTCCGAGCGCAAGATCCAGCAAATCTGCGTCGATCGCGTGAAGATGCCGCGGCCGCAGTTCATCCAGTCCTTCCCCGGCAACGAAGTTAATATCGACTGGGTCGATGGTGAAATTGCCTCGGCGCCGAAGAGCTATGTCGCCATCCTGACGCGCAGCGCCCCGGACATCAAGGAACAGCAGAAGAAGCTGCTCGCCTTGCAGGACCGCATCGGCATCCCGCTCAAGGAACTGAAGGACATCAACAAGCAGATGTCCACCGGCGAAGCCAAGGCCCGCCGTGCCAAGCGCGAAATGACCGAAGCCAACCTGCGCCTGGTCATCTCGATCGCCAAGAAATACACCAACCGCGGCCTGCAGTTCCTCGACCTGATCCAGGAAGGCAATATCGGCCTGATGAAGGCCGTGGACAAGTTCGAATACCGTCGCGGTTACAAGTTCTCGACCTACGCCACGTGGTGGATCCGTCAGGCCATCACCCGCTCCATCGCCGACCAGGCGCGGACCATCCGCATCCCGGTGCACATGATCGAAACGATCAACAAGATGAACCGGATCAGCCGCCAGATTCTGCAGGAAACCGGCGCCGAGCCGGATCCGGCGACGCTGGCCAAGAAGATGGACATGCCCGAGGACAAGATCCGCAAGATCATGAAGATTTCCAAGGAGCCAATCTCCATGGAAACCCCGATCGGCGACGACGACGACTCCCACCTCGGCGACTTCATCGAGGACCAGGCGACGCTGGCTCCGGCCGATGCGGCGATGTACTCCAGCCTGCGCGGCGTCACCAAGGAAATTCTCGACACGCTGACGACGCGCGAAGCCAAGGTGCTGCGCATGCGTTTCGGCATCGAAATGAACACCGACCACACGCTGGAAGAAGTCGGCAAGCAGTTCGACGTCACCCGCGAACGCATTCGCCAGATCGAAGCCAAGGCCCTGCGCAAGCTGCGCCACCCGAGTCGTTCCGACAAGCTGCGCAGCTTCATCGACAGCAACAGCAACTAAGTTTTACCGGGCCTGTAGCTCAGTTGGTTAGAGCAGAGGACTCATAATCCTTTGGTCCACGGTTCAAGTCCGTGCGGGCCCACCAGTAACGAGCACGGTGGCCAAACCTCTCCCGGGTTGGCCTCGTGCTTTACGGACTGCAGCCCCTGTTTCGCCGGCGCAAGCGCAATGGCGGATCAGGAAGCTGGCAGTCGGCATTTCCAGAAAGGTCTCAAATGCATACCGAATCCATCCTCACGCACCTCAAGAAACACGGCCAGCTGCTCGACGCCGAGATCGCCAAGGGCACCGGCATCGGCCTGCAGGAAGTCCGCGATTCGCTGCAGCAGCTGTCGGCTCAGCGTGCCATCTCGACCTGCAGCATGACCACCTTCAAGGATGGCAAGCCGGTCGAAGGCATCTTCTGCCGTGTCGCCGGCTACATCCCTTCGGCCGCCCCCGGCCGCAAGCCCGGCGTCAAGAGCTGACCTTGGCGGAGGGCAAGACCCTCCGTCACAGACCAACAGGTTGCCGGTAGTGTCGGCCCGGCACCTTCCAACGGTCCCGGCTGGCGCGAACACCGGACGCGGATTATCATCACCGCCATGTCTCGCTGGACGCCAACTCCCGGAGCACTTGCCACCTACGCCGGCCAAACCAGGGCCGGCCGGCGCAATGTCCGCATCGTTGCCGAGGCAGTGGCCGGTCATCTGGTGGTTGAAGCCATCGGTCGCAAGGGGGCGCGCGTGCGCTTCACCGTCAAGCGCCACAGCCTGAGCCAGCCGCAACCCGACCTGTTCGACTAGCGATCTGACATGCCCGCTGCCGGTTTTTTTCCGGCGTCGCCCCCGCCGCTCAATATAATCTCCGGACCGCAAACTCAGGTGCATCGCCGTGGCCGCTCGCCAGCTTTCGTCCCTTTTCCTTCTGTTGCTGGCCAGCAGCCTGGCGCTGGCCGAGATCAAGATCGGCGTCATCGCCTCGTCGACCGGCCCGACCGCCGTCGTCGGCATCCCGCAGAAAAACACCGTCGCCCTGCTGCCGAGCGAGATCGGCGGCCAGAAGGTCTCCTACATCGTCCTCGACGACGCCTCCGACCCGACCAACGCCGTCACCAACGTCAAGAAGCTGATCGACGAACACAAGGTCGATGCTTTGATCGGCCCGACCACCACGCCGGCGGCCCTGGCCATGCTCGATTTCGTCGCCGAGTCGAAGCTACCCCTGCTGACCACGGTGGGCACCTCGGCCATCATTCAGCCGATGGACGACCGGAAGCGCTGGGTGTTCAAGACGACGCAGAACGACGACCTGATCGCCGAGGCGCTGCTCGAGAACATGAGCGCGGCGGGCGTCAAGAGCGTCGGCTTCGTTGGCTTCAATGATCCCTACGGCGAGAACTGGTACAAGGTGTTTGCCCCGCTGGCCGCGAAAGCCGGCCTGCGCCTGGTCGCCAGCGAGCGCTACAACCGTACCGACCAGTCGGTGACCGGCCAGGTGCTCAAGCTGATCAGCGCCCGCCCCGATGCCGTGCTGATCGCCGCCACCGGCAGCCCCGCCGTGCTGCCGCAGGCCGGCCTGCAGGAGAAGGGCTACAAGGGCCGCATTTATCAGACGCACGGCGTCGCCACCAATGACTTCATCCGCATCGGCGGCAAGGCCGTCGAGGGCACGCTGATGGCCGGCGGCCCGATGCTGGTCGCCGCCGACCTGGCGGCCGGCAATCCGATCAAGCCGGTCGCCCAGGGCTATATCTTGGCGTACGAGGCAAAGTATGGCCCGGGCGCGACCTCCACCTTCGGCGCCAACACTTTCGATGCCGGCCTGCTGCTGCAGAAGGCGATTCCCCTGGCCCTCAAAACGGCCCGACCGGGCACGCCGGAATTCCGTTCCGCCCTGCGCGATGCCCTCGAAATGACGCGCGATGTGGTCGGCGCCCAAGGTATCTTCAACATCAGCGCAGAGAACCACAACGGCATGGACCGGCGCGCCCGGGTGATGATGGTGGTCAAGGCCGGCAAGTGGGTGCTGCTGAACGATTGACGGCCAGGCCCACGCCCGGGCTCCGCGCCTTGACGCCAAGCGCAGCTCATCAGCCACGTGCCGCACGCCTGATGTCGGCCGCTGACGATCGCCGCTACTTCGCCTCCAGCTGTTCATAGACGGCACTGGCGATCGCTGCCAGCTCATGGCGCGCGATGCCGGCGCTGAGCGCGTAGCCGAAACGGCCGTCGAGCCAGTAGAAGACATTGATTTCGCCTTCACGGGCGAAGCGGAAGCCGGTCTCGCGGCTGCCGGCCATCTCGGTGCTGACATACAGGGTCAGGCGCTGCCCGGCCGCGTCCTGATACATGAACTGGGCCACCGGCCCGAGATTTCCCGGCAGCAGCCGACCGCCGACCAGTTCGTAGCCGAGCCCACCGAGTTTCGGCACGCTGACCGCCACGCCCAAGCGTTTCGATAGCCAGCGCACCAGTTGCTCCTCCTGCTCGGCACCGACCTCAACCGGTCGGCGCTGGTCGGGACTATAGACGGCATGGGCTACCGCCGCCTGACGGGCCAGGGGCACCTCCGCCGACGGCACCACCGCCGGTTGCAGGCCGCGGGCAACCCAGCCAGCACCACCGGCGATGACGGCGACCAGCAGGCCGGCCGCCAGAGGTTGCAGCGACCACGAGCCGAACCACCACGGGCGCCTCCCGGGCCGCCGTGCCGGCCCTTCGGCCAGGCAGCGCAAGGACTCGGGCAAAGGTTCGTGCAGCAGCGGTGCGTAGTATTCGCGCAGCAAGCGCCCCTGTTCGCCATAGACCCGCAGGCGGGCAGCATCGAGCGGATTTGCCGCCAGCCAGTGCTCGATTTCCTGGCGCCGCCCGGCCGGCAGATAGCCATCGACATACGCCTGGAGATCGGCTTCGCTGATAGGTGGGGAATTCATCGGACAACTCGCAGGGTAGCCGTCGGTGGCTGCGCCCCGAGCAACTCGCGCAGGCGCTCGCGACCACGGGAAAGACGGGACATCACGGTGCCTGTCGGTATGTCGAGGGTCACCGCAATATCTTCATAGCGCATACCTTCGAGCGCAACCAGCAGCAGCACCGCCCGCTGCTCCTCGGGCAGGCGGGCCAGGGCCGCCTCGAGATCGAGCAACTCCAGGCCGTCACTTTGCGTCGGCCGGGTCGGCAGCGCGCAGTCCTCGTCGTCGAGCGACTGCAGGCTCGGACCGCCGCGCCGCAATTGATCGATGCGCAGATTGTGCATGATGCTGAACAGCCAGGCTCGCAGATCGCCCCCGGCGCGCCACTGCCGACTCCGCGCCCAGGCCCGTTCCAGGGTGTCCTGCAGCAGATCGTCGGCCGCCGCGCGGTCGCCCACCAGCACCCGCGCATAGCGGCGCAGGCGCGGCAGTTCGGCAAGGAGGGCGCCGCTGTCCAAGGCTTTTACGGCTTGGCGACGTGCCAGACGTTGTTGAAGCCATCGCCGGTTCGCTCCCCCGGCTTCATGTCTTTGGCCCAGAAATACAATGGCTTGCCTTTCATGGCCCACTGCTTCTTGCCGTCGTCGCGGACAATCACGCTGTAGTCACCGCTCGCCATATCGCCATCTTGGGCGAACAACGGCGGCCAGTTGCTGGCACAAGGACCGTTGCAGGCGCTTTTGCCACTACCGGCCGTGTCGCGGTCGAATGTGTAGAGGGTCATGCCATTGCTGCCGGTCAGCACGCCATCGGCCAGCAGCGCCGGATCGGCTGCCGAACTGACGGTGGCGCCGAAGGAAAGGAGCAGGGTGAGAAGCAGTTTTTGCGTTTTCATTGTTATCTCCGTTGGTTGTTGGTTACCACACCTGGATAGACGCAACTGAGACCGCGAATATTCCGCGCCATGCAAAATTTCCGCTGCTGCCGGGAACGGCTTCGCCTAAGCGCTTACGCCGAGCCGCCACAACGAGGTGACTTCGGCCGCCCGCGCTGCATGCAGCGGGTCGCTGCGATCGGCCGCCTTGCCGTGCTGCGGCCGCGTATCGAGGCGGCCTAGCACCTGCAGGCCGGCGCCAGCGATCCACTCGAGCAACTGCTGACGCGTGCGCAGGCCCAGATGTTCGGCCAGATCGGAAAGGACCAGCCAGCCCTCGCCAGCCGGCGTCAGATGCGCCGCGAGCCCGGCCAGAAAGCCGCGCAACATGCGCGAGTCGGGGTCATAGACGGCATATTCGATCGGCGAACTGGGTTGCGCCGGCAGCCAGGGCGGATTGCAGACAACCAGCGGCGCCTGGCCCTCGGGAAAGAGGTCGGCCTTGATTATCTCGACGCTCGCGGCTAGGCCCAGTTTGCCGATATTTTCGCCGGCGCAGGCCAACGCCCGCTGATCCTGGTCGGTGGCAAGCACCTGCCGGACGCCCCGGCGAGCCAACACAGCCGCGAGAATGCCGGAACCGGTACCGATGTCGAAGGCCAGGTCACCCGACGCCGGCAAGGGTGCCCGAGCGACCAGATCGACATATTCGCCACGTACCGGCGAGAAGACGCCGTAATGCGGATAGATGCGCCCTTCGACGGCCGGCACCGGTATGCCTTTCTTCCGCCACTCATGCGCGCTGATCACCGCCAACAGTTCACGCAGCGAGACAACGGCATCCTCGCCCGCCGGGCCATAGACCTCTAGGCACGCCTGCCGGACATCCTGGGCACGCCGCAACGGCACGCGATAATCGGCCGCCAGCGGCACCAGCAGCCTGCCGAGCAAGGCGGCCCGCCGCCCCTGCTGGCGCCGATGCTCGGCAAAAAGCTCAGCCGGCGTCGCCGGCTTTTTGCCGCCAGCGACCCGCGGCCGGCTGACTGCCCGCCGGCTCAGCGTTTGCAGCAGCTGGCGGGCCAGCTGCCAGTCACCGCGCCAGAGCAGGGCCGTGCCAGAAGCAAGCAGCTGCCAGGCGGCGTCAGCACTGAGCCGGTCGTCGGCAATCGCCACCTGGCGATGCGGCGGGATGCCGGCTTCAGAACGCCAGCGCGCCGAGTGCTCGAGATCGGCCTCGCGCCAGCGGATGGTCGGATGGGGATTTGCGTGCATGCGGCATTGTAGGGGAGAAGCGGCGGCCACGACGACCGCCGCCGGGCACCCCCTGACGCTGGAAACGTCAGCACTCACGGCACTTCCGTAACATTGTCTGCTAATCTGCTGCGCACAGCGCCGGCCCGACCGGCACCCCGCGTCCGGAAAGGAAAGCCCTTGGTACAGTCGACTGACAAGGATATCGGCAGCATCATCGAATCGGCGATGCGTCGCCTTCCCCCCGATGCGTCGAGCGCCGATGCCGAGCCGGACGGAGCCAGAAAAAACCTGGGGCGGCGGGATTACGATCTGGCACTCGCCCGGCGCCTGGAGCAGCTCAAGACTGCGATGGGCGAAGACCTCCCGGCCGTTCCGGCGGCCCCGGGCAGGGTACCGCTCCCCCGCCGAACCTTCGGCAGTGGCACGCTGGTCGCCACGGCGCTGATCTCGGCGCTGCTCGGGTCCGGCCTGACGTGGACAATGAGCGCTGGCAGCAAGCCGACGGCGCCCCCGCCCACCAGGACGATCAGCGCCGCTCCAGCCCCCCCCACCCCGGCCGCGAGCGCCCCCGTCGTACCGCCCGCACCGGCACGCAGCGACGAGGATCTGGCGCGTCAGCGCCTGGAAACCTGGCGCCTGGCCTGGTCGAACCGTGACGGCGACGCCTACCTGCGCCAATACAGTCCGGATTTCACCCCGGCCGATGGTCAGAAACATGCCGACTGGGCCGCCGCACGGCGCAAGAACCTGGCCAGCCGCAGCGACATCAGCGTCCAGATACGCGACCTGCATATCGAACGTCTCGCTGACGATCGGTTGCAGTTGGTTTTTCTTCAGGACTATGTCTCGGGCAGCTACCGCGAAACAGGCCAGCGCAAGACCCTGCTGTTGGTTCGCCACGACAGCGGCTGGCTGATCGCCGGCGAATGGCAGGGCGGCGCACGCACCGGCACACCGGGCAATTAGCGCGGCCGTACGGTCCCGCCGAGCAAACAGAATGGAAAGCCGGCCGATAAGCCGGGTTCTGTTCCCCTCTTGCGAGGTTCGGCAATCATTCCTCTAGGCCTGCCGTCACCGACAGGCTCAAGCAACCTACCCGGAAGCAGCGCGGGCCACGCCCATGCTTCCCTATTTGGTCTTGCTCCGGATGGGGTTTACCGTGCCGTCCGCCGTTACCGTGGACGCGGTGAGCTCTTACCTCGCCGTTTCACCCTTACCT
>PHCU01000120.1 GCA_002842345.1 Betaproteobacteria bacterium HGW-Betaproteobacteria-12
CAAAGCCAGGAAGGTCGTCGCCGCCAGCGTGCCGACGGCACAGCGCTTCGCCAGCGACCACGCCCCCCGCCTGGAGAGCTACGACGACGCCGGGCCCTATGCCTTCGCCACCGCCGACGAAGCCGAACGCTATGGCCGACTGGCCATGGAAGCCATCGAGGCCCGCTACCAGACCTGGCTCGGCCGCAGCACGGTACGCAGCCTGCGCCCCGGCACCCACCTCGACCTCGTCGGCCTGCCGCACGACCCGAGCCAGACCGCCGATCACCGCTTCGCCATCAGCGAAGTCACCCATGTCGGCATCAACAACCTGACCGGCGCCACCAGCGCTGCCATCGCCGCCCGCCTGGCCGGCCCGCAACCGTTCGCCGAGGCCGCCGACGACGGCGAGACGATCGCACCCGTCGCGCTCCCCGAAGCGATCCCCAGCGAACTGCTCAAGCTGGCCAGCGAACGCGGCTACGCCAACGGCTTCGAAGCGCTGCACAGCGATATTCCCTGGCGCCCGCGCCTGGTCGACGACACCGGCGCCCGCCTCAACCCGCGGCCGACCGCCCCCGGCCCGATGAGCGCCATCGTCGTCGGTCCCAACGGCGAAGCCTCGGCCAACGGCGCCGACGAAATCTGGTGCGACCGTCTCGGCCGGATCAAGGTCCGCTTCCACTGGCAGCAAGGTGAAACTCCCGCCGATCGAGACTCCTGCTGGGTCCGCGTCATGCAGCGCCAGGCCGGACCGGGGATGGGCTGGCAAATGCTGCCGCGTATCGGGATGGAAGTGCTGATCGACTTCCTAAATGGCGATATGGATCGCCCCTACGTCATGGGCACCCTCTACAACGGCAAGGGTGAAGGCGGTGTCCCGGCCACGCCGGGCGGCAACCCGGGCGAGAGCGACACGTCAGTCTTCGACCCGGCCAGCGACCACCGCCCCAGCGGCCAGGGCAACCTGGCCGGCGGCCACAGCCCGGCCTGGCACGGCGCCGCCGGCAGCAGCCACCGCCACCCGGCGGCGCTGACCGGCTTCAAGAGCAAGGAATTCGGTGGTGCCGGTTACAACCAGTTGGTCATGGACGACAGCGACGGTCAGCAGCGCATCCAGCTCAAGAGCACGCAGCACACCAGCGAACTTAACCTCGGCCACCTGATTCACCAGGCCGACAATTACCGCGGCAGCTTCCGCGGCACCGGCGCCGAACTGCGCACCGACGCCTACGGCGCGCTACGCGCCGGGCGCGGCCTGATCATGAGCACCTGGCCGCATGGCACCCCCGGCGCTCCGGCCGGCGACATGGCCCCGGCCATGGCCCTGCTCAAACAGGCAGACACGCTCGCCCAGACCCTGAGCCAGGCCGCTGGCACGCACCAGACCGTCAAACTCGCCGCCGCCATCGGCACGCGGGGCAGCAACCAGAGCACCATCGACGACCAGGCGGCACCGCTCAAAGCCCTGCACAAGGTGGCCAGCGGCATGGTCGAGGCCAAGGATCAGGACGCCGCCGGCGACGACGCCGGACACAAGAACACCGCCGCCGGCCAGGGCAAAGTCCCTCACCTCACCGACCCGGCCATCATCCAGGCCGCCCGCGCCGATTTCGGGCACGTCGCCGGGCAGAACCTGCAATACGCCAACGACGAAACGACCACCTTCGCCAGCGGCGCCGACAGCAACTTCGCCATCGCCGGCCGGGCCCGCATCCACACCGGCCAGGCCATCGGCCTGCTCGCCGGCGCCATCCAGGCCGGCCCCGGCAACACCGGCATCAAACTGATCGCCGCCAAAGACGACATCGACCTGCAGGCGCAGAGCGATGAGATGAAGTTCCAGGCGAAGCAGGAGATGAAGGTGGTCAGCGCCAACGCCCACATCGATTTCGCGGCGGCCAAGAAAATCGTCCTGGCCACCGCTGGTGGCGCGCGGATCACCATCGACGGGGGAATTACCGTCGAATGTCCGGGCGTGATCACGTCCCATGCCGGCAAGAAGAGTTTCAGCGGGCCGGAGAAGCTGGATTATCCGCTGCCGACTTTTCCGCAAAACGTCTGTGTCGAGTGCATGCTGGCCTCGCTCAAGAGCGGCAGCCCGTTCGCCGCCCCCGCGGCAGCCTAGGCGGCAGCATGTACTTCGCCGTCAATCCCTGGAAGCCCGGCCTGCCGGAACGGTTTCTCGCCATCTTGGCCGAGTTGCGCGAGCAAACCGCGGGCGCGTCGCTGCATGGCTATGTGCTGATCGACGGCGGTTTCGATCAGGCGCTGCTCACGGCCTTGCTTTGGCGCAGTTATGTCGAGCGCTCGCTCTACGACGACATGCGGCTTGCCGGCTTGAAGTTCGTCGCCCCGCACTTGATCCGGCTACCCGACGATCCGGAAAAGCAACTCGGCTGGCTGCAACGACTCGCCGATGCCTGCGCCGGCAAACCGATGATCAGCTTTCTCGCCAGCGCCGTTCCGGCGGAGCGACTGGCAACCCACTTCAGGCCGTATCTGCTGGCCGGCACCGAAGACTCGCTCGAATGGCCCGTCCGCTGGGCCGATACGCGTGTTCTGCCGGGGTTGATCGCAGCCCTGACGCCGGAGGAACGCCGGCACCTGCTGTCGCCGCTTTACGTCTGGATGGCAGTCAGCCGGCAAGGCGACCTGATTGAATGGCGAGGCGAAGGCAATCCGCAACCCGAGCCGGCCGATTTCGACTGCTGGCCGCTGAACGAGGCGCGGTTCGGCCAACTGGTGACTGAGGCCGAGGCGGATGCCGTGCTGAGCCAGATCGACGACCGGCGGCCTGATTTGCTGACAAACGGAAATCCTGCCGACATGCACGCCATCATTGCAAGGCGACTTGCTCTGGCTACACAGCACCAAATCATTGGTGCCCCGAATCGCCTGTACTTTGCGATGCTGGGCTTGATCCATGGCCCATCGTTTATCGAAATTCCCAAAGCATGAAAGACCTTACGCCCCAAACCGGATTCACGTTGGTCATCTCCACCCTCTCCCTGCCTGAGAATTTTTGGGCCCAGCACCTTCAAGGAAAAACAGCATGAAATGGCTACTCGCAGCCCTCGCCGCAATGAGCCTCGCGGCCTGCGCCAACCTCGACCAGGATGAAGAAGACATCGCCCCCAAAACCGCCCCGGCTCAGGTTGGCATCGTTAATCACACGGGAAACTACATTTATTCGGCCAGCGTCAATGGGGCGGGCGGAGGAAATATGTCTGAATGGAGTGCAGGCACTGCAAATATCTGTTGTGCTTCCATTCCCATGGTCTGGCATCCAGGACTGAAAGCCCGCGTCCGTTGGAACATGCCTATCGGGCGCAAGGACATCATCAAGGAAAAAATAGTCGCGATCGAAAAATATGATCGTCCCGGCAGCGTTTATCTACATTTCTTCCCGAATGATGAAATTCGAGTAATCGTAGTGAGCAAACTCGGGCCACATCACCCCGACTACCCAATCCCCTTACCAGTGAAACCCGCCAACGTCAGGTAAGCCGATATGCCATCCTCCATTGAAGCCACACCCGATACAGCACCCTATCCCACATCAGAGTTCCTGGGGGCTGCCAATCTCCCACTCAACGACCTATTCAACCTTTGCCGTAACGCGACGACGGAACCCTGCAGTATTCCTGTGAACGTCGGTCTCTTCTTCGACGGTACCAACAATCACATGGAACGCGACCGCAACGGCAAACGCGTCCCCGTTCCGCTGACCAAGGAAGAAAAGCGTGAGGCGCGCCGCAAGGCGAAGATCGAAGGCCTGCCCGATGACGAGCCGCAGCCGATGCCGCTACCAGATGTACTTCTGACACCGGAACGGTGCAGCCATAGCAACGTGGCACGCCTATATCTCGCCTACCCGGACAACAAGCAAAGTAGTGGTTATCACCGCTATTACATTCAGGGCGTCGGTACCCCCTTCCCGAAAATCGGCGAACCCACTGAGAGTCAGGAAGGCAAGGCCTTTGCCAAAGGAGGCCTGCCACGCATTGTCTGGGGAATTTTTCAGGCGATGAATGCGATCCACTACACGGTGAGCAGGCAAGTCCTTTACGACGACACCTTTGTTGGCCAACTCGCCCAAGCCTACGGCCGCGAAGTCGGCCGCACCGAACCGGGCCGTGAGCGGCAGGAGCCGTTGACGCACGAGGACTGGTTCGCTCCGCATCTGGGCAAGCTCAAGGCAGCCCTCGCCGCTAAGCCCAAGCCGGCCATTCCCTCGGTCACCGTTTCGGTCTTCGGCTTCTCGCGCGGTGGCGCCGAGGCGGTCGCGTTTTGTCATCTGTTCGACCGCCTGCTCGAAGGCGGCAAGCTGGCCGGTATTTCGGCGCGCATCCAGTTCGCCGGCCTGTTCGACGTGGTCGCCTCGGTCGGCGGTTCGGCCTCGGTTGCCCGGACGATGCCATTGCCCGGAGCGTTGTTCGACGGTCACTGGAGCTGGGCCAATGATGTGGACGAGCCGCTGCCCAGTTGCGTGGAGACGGCCCTGCACCTGATCGCCGCCCATGAAATGCGGATGAACTTCCCGGTGACGCGGATCGTTGGTGCCCGCGAGGTGTATGTGCCCGGCGTGCATTCGGATGTCGGCGGCGGCTACGGCCCCGGCGAACAGGGCCGTAGCCGGGGTGGCCAGAGCGCGCTGCTGTCGCAGATTCCGCTGGCCTTCATGTACAAGGAAGCGCAGCGTGCCGGGGTGCCGCTGGTACCGTTCAGCGAATTGCGCGAACGCGAGCAGATGGACTTCGAAATCGAGGCACCACTTGCCCAGGCCTGGGAAGCCTATACCGCAGCACTCGACGGCCAGGGCAATCTGCTCAAGAAGCATATGGAGCTCTATTACCGCTGGCGGGCGGCACGATTGCTCACGCTGGAAAGCAGCACCAGCTTCCAGGCTGCCAGCGCCCAGGGACAGCAGGACTTGCGCGAAGCCAATGCGATGCTGGCTGGCGATCTGGAAGCGCTGCGCTACCGGCGCAGCCATCCGCGCCGGAATACGGCAGACGACGGTCAGCACCCGGTTTATGGCGGCAGCGACAGCAAGCGGATCAATCAGTGGCACTTGATCCGCGCCAACAATCACGCATCGCTGGACGATTGGGAGCGATTCGCCCTGGCGATCTTCGACAACCCTGCACCGCTCCCTTCGGCTGTCGAGGCCTTCTTCGACGATTTCGTGCATGACTCCTTCGCCGGCTTCTACATGGCCGGTGAAGTCACGGAATACGACAAACGGGCCAAGGTCCGGGAGATCATGCGCAAGAAGCCTGGCGACCGGAACGAGTTTGAGAACAAGGTTGCCGAGATCACGCAGAGAACCGGGGAAGCCAGGCGCAAAAAGGAGGCGGGCGAGCCCTTGAGTCCGGACGAAGAGAGGCTGCTAACGGCTGCGGACCATGGCACCCCCTACCCGACGATGAGCGATGACGACGCTGCGGAAATGCGCAACCCCGCTATCCTGACCCAAACTGCAACGCGCCGAGAGGGTGGCGGATACATCATCCGCCGGGGCTATTATCCGCACGAGGGTTTTTTCCTGCGGCGGAGCAAGTTCGAGAAGGATCTTGAGCAGGTTCCCCTGCAACGCCCACTGACGCCCGCCCAGAAAAAGGCGGCGGCGGCAAGAGCCGAGGCGGCCGACGAGAAAGCATGCCGCGAGTTAGTTTGGAGCGAAAATCTGCACGTCGACATTGCGCGGACGCGGACCGCCAATCAGCCGGTAGCGACTGTCTGAATGCGAAGAATGAAACACCACACAATTCGCCCTCTCCCTATCGGCATGTATCGGCTGCTGTTGGGGGCATTGTTGCTGTTCGTCCTGCTCGGTTCTCACGTCCACGCATCGGATGATGTTGAAGTAGAGCTTGATTTGTACCATTTCGCGGGCAACCTCAGCGAAGCGCAGCGTGCCGCGTTGCTGGCCGATTCCGCCTGGACGGTGAGAGCTGGCTATTCCCCCTTGCTTCGGGTGCCGGGCGTGACAGCATCTTGGTCGCGTTGCGGTCTTCTCAACCTGCCTTGCCTGACAGATGATGCGGAGGAGATTATCCTGATGGGCAGCGCCATCCGGCGGGAAGGCACGAATCTGCGTTTCACCTTACCGCACTATGTCGGGGTTAGGCGCTTTCGACTTGCAAATGTCCGCGTACAGCTACCGAATGGACCTTATGGCACGCTTCCCGAACTTGAAACCTTTTTTTATGTGGCCAGGGAGGACGGCGTAAACAGCTCGCCCGTCGTCATGGACGGTGGCAGCTTCCGGCTTGCCGGCAGCATTCGGGTCGAGGGGGTGGCGTTTCGGCCGCGCTTCTATTGTCCTGGCAGCGATATCTGCCGGGGTGTCGATGCAGATGGACGCTACGACTTCAAACCCATGCACCGCTTCGCTTTTTACCGTAAGAGCTACCAATTTCCGGGCAAGGACGTGGCACCTCTTGAGCCGCTACCTGCCGATTTGAAGAGCAAGAAAATCTATCGCGCCTCGTTGAAGGCGCACGAAATCGATGGCTATCGCATCGAATTCGTCGATATTTCGGCTACGGCGGCGCGCGAGGAGTGTTCGTCCGACGATCTGCAGTATGAAATCCTCTACGTCAATGGCGTACCGATCACTTATGCGCGTTGGATGCCAGACCCCGATCCAAGCCAGTGCCGCGGACATTACAGGCAAATCGAGTGGGGAAACGACAAGCGCCCGATCGCTCATGGCGCAACTCTGGTCGAGTGGATCAATCAAGGGTCGTCGATAACCTATGCCAACTGGAATGCGCGCTGCACAGTGGTGGAAGGTGGCAAGTTCGGTCGTTGCAATGTACCCGCACCAAGCGCCGAGCTGGAGGCGGAAATCAGGGCCGATGCACGGCGTGTCCGAGCATGGTTTCCGCTGTAGGCCCTCAGACAGACAGTTCAGTATCGAACCCGGCGAAGAACGCTTTGCTGTTGCGACTTTTGGTTGCGGCGACAAAACTGTCACCTTTGGATCAACTTCACGAATGATGGTGGCAAGACCTGGGATGCCTTTCCAACGCAAAGCTTCTCTCACTCCTATTTCGCCCCGCATAGGAATTCCGATACTCGGCCAAACATCGAAGCTCCTGAAGTCCGTGTGACTAAGGAGGGGTATATCTACGTTATCCCTTCGCACAAGCACTTTTACTACCGCTACCGCTTGGCTGGGACAAAAGGTCAATATGCAACTCCGACTGGAGATGAGCGATGCTGGCCGGAAAATAGCGACGCGATGAGTTCTCTGGAAAGTCGAGCATTGGAAGAAAAATGTAACGATAGCCGTACAAAAAAGCCGCCCTTTCCACCCATAAAGCCCGGCAGATATGACCAATACGATTTCGCCTCCATCCCTAGGGTCAAGACCCCTTCCGGCCAGGAACGATTCACCTGCGATCCATCCTTGAATCCCGTCATCAAAGATGATGAATAGGGCTACGGCCCGACCAAGCCTCTTTACTGGGGTGGCGGCGCCTTCCAGAACGGTTGCAATAGCCTGTCCCTGCTGTGGTCCGAACGGGGCTTCAATCGCCGGGTATGGGCGGCCTTCATCCCGGTTGACGTGCAGGAGATGAATCCGGAAGTCGACCGGCAGTTGCAGGATGCGCCGCCCCGTACCTATTACGCCCCCGCCGGCCGGCTGGCCGACCTGGTGCGCAGCATTCGCGGCAAGTACCCGATAGACACCATTACCTGATCGGGTCACAGCCTGACCACCGCCTGGAATCTTTGGGATAAATCTATTCCGTAGATGCCTCGGGCTTTTAACGAACCAGCAGATTTAGTGCCTGTGCCAAACGGTCATCTCAAACTTTGAGCCGCTCCATCAGTTCCGTCTCCAGGCGGATGCGGCTGGTGCTCTCGCGCAGGTCGCCGCCACTGATCAGGAAGACGTCTTCGGCTCGTTCGCCGAGCGTGGTGATCTTGGCGGTCTGCAGGTTGGCGCGATGGCGGGCGAGGATGTCGGCGACGGTGTACAGCAGGCCGGGACGGTCGGCGGCGACCAGCGACAGGACGAAATTGCCGCCGCGCTCGTCTTCGACGATGCTGGCTTCCGGCTTGATCGGAAAGTGTTTGACCTGGCGGGAAAGCCGGCCCGACGAGGGAACTTCCGGCGGCGTCTGCTGGATCAGCCGCTGCTCCAGCTCATGCTCGATGTAGGTGACCATCTCGCGGTTGGTGTCGCGCTCCATGACGTCGAGCACGACGAAGCTGTCGAGGGCGTAGCCGTGGGCGGTGGTGTGGATCTTGGCATCGACGATGCTGTAGCCGTTGCGGGCGAAGAAGCCGACGATGCGGGCGAACAGGTCCGGCTGGTCCTGGGTGTAGACCATCACCTGCAGGCTGTCGCCGTCCTGGTGCAGGCGGGCGCGGACGACCGGCTGGTTGTTGTGGATGCGGTAATGCAGCGAGCGCGTGTGCCAGGCGATTTCCTCGGCCGAATGGCGCAGGAAATAGACGGTATCAAGCTGCTTCCACAGGCGTTCGTGCACGGTGTCGGAGAGGGCGAAGAAGCGCAGCAGGCGCATCGCCTCCGTCTGGCGCTCGGCGATGATGCCGTGCGCCGCCGGGGCTTCGCCCTGGTTGAGGTGATGCAGGGTCTGGTAATACAGATCGGCCAGCAGCTTGCCCTTCCACTGGTTCCAGACCTTCGGGCTGGTGCCGCGGATGTCGGCATGGGTCAGCAGGTAGAGGGAAGCAAGGTGGCGGTCGTCGCCGACCAGGCGGCTGAAGCTGGCGATGACCTGCGGGTCGCTGAGGTCTTCCTTCTGGGCGATCTGCGACATCACCAGATGGTTCTTCACCAGCCAGACGACCAGTTCGGTATCTTCCTCGTCCAGCCCATGCTGCTCGCAGAACTCGCGGGCATCGACAGTGCCGAGTTCGGAATGGTCGCCACCGCGCCCCTTGGCGATGTCGTGGAAGAGGGCGGCAACATAGAGCAGCCAGGGGCGGTCGAGTTCGCTGATGATGCGTGAGCACAGCGGATATTCGTGGGCGAACTCGCTCATCGTGAACCGGCGCAGATTGCGCAGCACCTGCAGGATGTGCTGATCGACGGTATAGACGTGGAACAGGTCGTGCTGCATCTGGCCGACGATGCGGCCGAAATTGGGCAGGTAGGCGCCGAGGATGTCGAGCTGGTTCATCCGCCGGAATTCGTGCACGACGCCGCGCGGGCTCTGGAACAACTGCAGGAATGCGGCGCGCTGCGCCGGGTCGCGCTGGAAGTCCGGGGTGATCTGCTCGCGCGCCCGCCACAGGGCGCGCAGCGTCCGGGCCGTCATGCCATGCAGTTCGTGGCTTTCCTGCATCACCAGGAAGCTGTCGAGGATGGCGGCCGGCTGGCGTTCGAACAGGGTCTCATCGCGGATATCCAGCAGATTGCCGACGGTCTGGAAATGCTCGTCGAGAATCTGCGGCACCTGCTGGCTTTCCGGCGACAGCGCCGCCTCCATGTTCTGCAGCAGGATGGTGTTGGCCAGCGTGATTGCCTTGGCGTTGCGGTAGTAGCCCTGCATCAGCTGTTCCGAAGCGCGCCGTGCCGGGGTCGAGGTGAAGCCGAATTCAAGGGCCAGGACGTTCTGGTAGTCGAACAGCAGCCGGTCCTCGCGCCGCCCGGCGACGTAGTGCAGGCGGATGCGCAGGTGGCGCAGGTATTCCTCGCACTGGGCGGCGTGCTCCATTTCCTCGCGGGTCAGGAAGCCGTTGCGTTCGAGGTCGGCCCAGGTGGTGCCGTAGCCCGCTGCCTGGGCGATCCAGAAAATAACCTGGAGGTCGCGCAGGCCACCCGGCGAATCCTTGCAGTTCGGCTCCAGGCTGTAGGGAGTTTCGTTGAAGCGCAAGTGGCGTTCCTGCTGTTCGAGGCGTTTGGCTTCGAAGAAGTCGAGCGGGTCGAGATGGCCGCGCAGACGCCGCTCGAAGGTGGCGAACAGCTTGGCGTTGCCGGTCAGCAGGCGGGCTTCGAGCAGGGCTGTCTGCACCGTGATGTCGCGCTCGGCTTCTTCGACGCATTCGGAGACGGTGCGCACGCTGTGGCCGATTTCCAGGCCGATGTCCCAGAAGTGACCAACCAGGCGCTCGAGTTTCTCCTGCAGTGCCTGGCTGGCCTGACGTGGCAGCAGGATCAGCAGATCGATGTCGGAGGCCGGGTACAGTTCGCCGCGCCCATAGCCGCCGACCGCCGCCAGCGTGACCGAGACCGGCATCTCGAGGCCTTCCCACAGGCGGCGGAGAATCGCATCGACCCGGGCGCAGCGCTGGCGCAGCAATTCGCTCGCATCGTTGGTCTCGACGTAGCGCCGACGCAGCGCCGTGTGATCGGCCTTGACCTCAGCGCGCAGCGCTGCGACATCAATGGCCATTACTGGATCCAGTCGGGCTTGGGACGGCTGCCGGCCGACACGGTCATGACTTCATAGCCCGTGTCGGTAACCAGGATGGTGTGTTCCCATTGCGCCGAGAGGCTGCGATCCTTGGTGACGATGGTCCAGCCGTCGGCCATTTCGCGGATGGCGGCCTTGCCGGCATTGATCATCGGCTCGATGGTGAACATCATGCCCGGCTCCAGGCGCGGGCCGGTGCCGGCCTTGCCGTAGTGCAGCACCTGCGGGTCTTCGTGGAATTTCTTGCCGATGCCGTGGCCGCAGAATTCGCGGACCACCGAGTAACCATTCTTCTCGGCGTATTTCTGGATCACCGCGCCGATGTCGCCGAGGTAGGCGCCGGGGCGCACCACCGAGATGCCCAGCCACATGCAGTCGAAGGTGATCTCGCACAGGCGCTTGGCCTGGATTGAGCCTTCGCCGACGATGAACATCCGGCTGGTGTCGCCGTGGTAGCCATCCTTGATGGTGGTGATATCGAGGTTGATGATATCGCCGGTCTTCAGCACGCGATCGCCCGGCACGCCGTGGCAGACCTGCTGGTTAACCGAGGTGCAGATCGACTTCGGGTAGGGGTTGTAGCCCGAGGGCGCGTAGTTCAGCGGGGCGGGAATGCAGCCCTGCACATTGACCATGTAGTCGTGGCACAGGCGGTCGAGTTCCTCGGTGGTGACGCCGGCCTTGACGAAGGGCTCGATGTAGTCGAGAACCTCGCCGGCGAGGCGTCCGGCGACGCGCATCTTTTCGATATCTTCGGGCGTCTTGATGGTGATGCTCATGGCTGTTCTGTGGGGGCGTTGGGGGATAGGGAAGGATAAAGGATGGGTACCGTTTCGCAAAGCGACGCCGGGGAAATGGCATACTTCCCGGCTTTTCCGCGGGATTTTGGACGATGACGATTCTTCTGCTCGGCAAGGACGGCCAGGTCGGCTGGCAACTGCAGCGCTCGCTGGCGCCGCACGGACCGGTGGTGGCCTGCGGGCGGGCCGAATGCGACCTGAGCGATCTCGACCAGCTGCGCCGGGTGCTGCGCACGGTGCAGCCGTCGGTAATCGTCAATGCCGCAGCCTACACCGCGGTCGACAAGGCCGAGTCCGAGCCCGAACTGGCGCAGCGCATCAACGCCGAAGCGCCGGCCATCATCGCTGCCGAGGCGGCGGCCAGCGGGGCACTGCTGGTGCATTACTCGACAGACTATGTTTACGACGGCAGCAAGGCGACGCCCTGGCTGGAAAGCGACCCGACCGGGCCGATCAGCGTCTATGGGCGCAGCAAGCTGGCCGGCGAGGAGGCGATCCGTGCTGCCGGCTGCCGTTCGCTGATTTTTCGCACCAGCTGGGTGTTTGGCGCGCGCGGCGGCAACTTCGTCAAGACCATCCTGCGTCTGGCGCGGGAAAAAGAAGCCCTGAACGTGGTCGACGACCAGGTCGGTTCGCCAACGCCGGCGGCGCTGATCGCCACGGTGACCGGCGTGACGCTGGCGATGCTGCGCCGCGGGGCGCTGCTCGAAGCCGGCGAGAGCCGCCTCTATCATCTGGCGGCGGCGCGTCCGGTCAGCTGGTGCGAATTTGCCCGGACCATCGTCAGCCTGGCTGGCGCCATGCCGGGTTTCGAACTGCGTCTGAAGTCGGAAGCCATCCGTGCCATCGGCACCGCCGACTACCCGACGCCGGCCCGGCGACCGGCCAATTCCCGGCTCGACTGCAGCCGCCTGGAAAACGACTTCGGCCTGCAGATGCCCGACTGGCAGCCTTATATCGAGCGCATGCTGCAGTTGCTGGCGCTCAAGCAGAATGGTTATTGAGCTTCCGGTCGTGCCGTCCCGCTGCTATAATTGAACGGTTTTTTCCGGCCCTCATGGTCGGGAAGACGGTTGCCGGCAAGGTGTCGGCAGCAAATCCACACATCCGCCGATTAAGGGTGCGCGCCAGAATACAAGAATGGCGGGCGTTTCCGGCGGGTGGCGGTTCAACCCTTAAGGAGTATTAGTATGTCCGTTACCATGCGTGAAATGCTGGAGGCCGGTGTCCACTTCGGCCACCAGACCCGTTTCTGGTCCCCCAAGATGGCTCCGTACATCTTCGGCGCCCGCAACAAGATCCACATCGTCAATCTCGAAAAGACCCTGGCCAAGTACAACGACGCCATGGCTTTCGTGAAGAAGCTGTCGGCCAACCGCGGCAATATCCTGTTCGTCGGTACCAAGCGCCAGGCTCGTGAAATCATCGCCGAAGAAGCGCAACGCTCCAACGCCCCGTTTGTCGACCAGCGCTGGCTGGGCGGCATGCTGACCAACTTCAAGACGGTCAGGACCTCGATCAAGCGTCTCAAGGACATGGAAATCGCTGTCGAAGCCGGTGAATTGGAAAAGATGCCGAAGAAGGAAGCGCTGACCTTCCGTCGCGAACTGGAAAAGCTGCAGAAGTCCATCGGCGGCATCAAGGATATGGCCGGCCTGCCGGACGCCATCTTCGTCATCGACGTCGGTTACCACAAGATCGCCATCACCGAAGCCGAAAAGCTTGGCATTCCGGTCATCGGCGTGGTTGATACCAACCACTCCCCGGACGGCGTTGCTTACGTCATCCCGGGTAACGACGACTCTTCCCGCGCCATCCAGCTGTACGCCCGCGGCGTTGCCGACGCCATCCTCGAAGGCCGCAGCCAGGTCGTCCAGGAAATCGTCGCCGCCGGCGGCGATGACGAGTTCGTCGAAGTCCAGGAAGAATCCGCACAGTAAGGTCGTAGCGGCGGGGCCTGCGGGCTCCGCCGGTTTTACAAGCTCAGGAGAATTAGTATGGCGGCAATTACCGCAGGCATGGTGGCAGAACTGCGCGGCAAGACCGACGCACCCATGATGGAATGCAAGAAGGCGCTGACCGAGGCTGATGGC
>PHCU01000290.1 GCA_002842345.1 Betaproteobacteria bacterium HGW-Betaproteobacteria-12
TTCGCCGGAGGCGATGCGGAACAGCAGGCTATAACCGATCTGGCCGGCGGCGCCGGTAACAGCTACGCGCATGGGGGCTTTGGACATATGTCGCTCCTGTATGAAACAGCGTGATTGAGATTGTTCGTTAAGCTCGGATGCCGACCGGGAACTGCACCTTGCGTCAGTGGGCACGAGAACTCAAGATGTTAGAAGTTCGGGTGAGGACTGTCAATTCATCATCTGTCTTATATAAGACAACTTTTCGTGGACGCTGGGCAGGAAATGTGCTGAAATTTCCGTCCATGACCAATGAAGCCTCCCGCGTAGCGGTGCGCGCACATTCACCGACATTCAGTCCGCTCTACCGCCAGATCAAGGATTTTCTCGTCCGCAGTCTGGAGGCCGGGGAGTGGGGGCCGGGCGATGCGATTCCCAGCGAAGGTGAATTGGCGACCCGTTTCAATGTCAGCCAGGGGACGGTGCGCAAGGCCATCGACGAGATGGCGGCGGAGAATATGCTGGTCCGCCGGCAGGGCAAGGGAACCTTTGTCGCTACGCACAGCGACCCGCGTTCTTTCTACCGTTTCCTGCGCTTGGTGCCGGACGATGGCAAAGTCACGCATGGCCTCAGCGATGCCTTCTCCTGTGAAACGCTGGCGGCGACTGCCGAGGTGGCTGGGGCGCTCGGCCTGGCGGTCGGTGATGCCGTAATCCGCGTTCAGCGCATCCTGCGTTTTGCCGGGGAACCGGTGGTCTTCGATCAGATCCATTTGGTCGCCGAGTTGTTCCAGGGCTTGACGCTCGATGCCCTGCGCGGTGGCGAGCGCTCCTTGTACAGCCTGTTCGAGAGCGACTACGGCGTACGCATGATTCGCGCCGAGGAACGTCTGCGGGCGGTGGCTGCCGATGCCGAAAGTGCTTCCCGGTTGGGGGTGGCGACTGGCGGGCCGCTGCTGCGCGTCGAGCGGACGGCATATACCTACGGCAACAAGCCGGTGGAGTGGCGGCTTGGGCTCTACAGCACAAGTCACCATTATTACCGAAACGAACTAGGCTGAAAGTAGCGTGCCGGAATGCTTCAAAATCGCCGCTGCAGGCCGTGTCGGGGCTGATATTGAATGTATAATTACGGCTCTTTTTACGCATAAGCGGCTAGCCGCAAACTAACGCGAGGGTTGACGTTCATGGCAGAAATGACCATCAAGAAGCGTCCAAAAAACTTGGACTTGACTACCATCAGGTTGCCGTTGCCGGGCAAGGTTTCGATTCTGCATCGCGTCAGCGGTGCTGGCTTGTTCCTTTTTCTTCCGGTTCTGCTTTGGCTCTTCGGTGCCAGCCTGGCTTCCCCGGAAAGCTTTGCCACATTCAAGTCGCTGGCCGCCACGTTGCCGGCCAAGGTGATTTTCGCCGGTTTGATCTGGGCGTTTGTCCATCATTTCTGTGCCGGCATCCGCTTCCTGCTGCTCGATCTGCATATTGGTATCGACAAAGAGGCTGCCCGTAAGTCCGCTGGTGTCGTGCTGGCCGTCAGCATTCCGCTGACCCTCATTCTTTGGGGGGTTCTGCTGTGATCAACCGTAACGTTGTCGGGGCTCATTACGGCCTCAAGGACTGGATTGCCCAGCGTGCGACGGCGGTCATCATGGCCGTCTATTCGGTGTTGATCGCTGCCGTTCTCCTGATCGTCCGGCCTGCCACCTTCGAGGCCTGGCAGGGTGTGTTCGCCAATGGCGTCATCAAGTTCCTGACCTTCCTGTTTCTCGTCAGCCTCTTCTATCACGCCTGGATCGGCGTGCGTGATATCTGGATGGACTACGTCAAGCCGACGGGCCTGCGCCTGACCTTGCACGTGCTGACCGTTACCGCGCTGGTGGGTTACACCGCGTGGGCTGCTGCGATTCTCTGGAGGCTGTAAGCGTGAGTATTCCTGTTC
>PHCU01000121.1 GCA_002842345.1 Betaproteobacteria bacterium HGW-Betaproteobacteria-12
CACCGCCGACAGCGCGATGAACTCGCACTGGAACTGCGTCGCCATCATCCGCGCCAGCGTCGTCTTGCCGACGCCCGGCGGCCCCCACAGGATCATCGAGTGCGGCTGCCCGGAGGCGAAGGCCAGGCGCAGCGGCTTGCCGGGGCCGAGCAGGTGCTGCTGGCCGATCACGTCGTCCGGCGTCTGCGGGCGCAGCTGCTCGGCAAGCGGCACGTTGTGGTCAATGTCGGTGGAGGAAAAAAGATCGCTCACGTTGGTAACCCTGCATCGCTCAGGCCGCCGGCCCGACGATGTCCAGTTTGGGAAAGTAATTGCGGTAGCGGCGTACATCGCGCGTCAGCAGACGCATGCCGCGGACCAGCGCATGCGCGCCGATGTAGAAATCCGGCATCGGCGAGGTCTTCACGCCGGCTGCCAAGCGATACACGCGGAAGGCCTGCCCGGCGAGGAAGGCGGCATCCCACGGCAGGGGCTCGCGCACTAGCGGCAACCCGGCCAGCGCCACCTCCAGGTCGGCCGCACGTTCATAGCGCGCCGCCAGCTCGGCCAGGATCAGCGGGTTGATCACCAGCTGCCCCGTCGCCGCCTGCTGTTCCAACCGGTCGAGCGACCAGGACGCCCACTGCGCATCATCGGCCAGCACGTCGATCAGCACACCACTATCGACCAGCGTCGCCGGCGCCCGCAGCACATAGCCTGCTGCCGCCTCATTGACCGCCAGATCGCCCATGACTCAGCCGCGCAGGAAGTTCATGAATTCGTCAGTGCTCATGCCCTTGAACTGCGCCGCATTGGCCGAGCCGCGCACCCGCGCAAAAGCCTCGCGCACACCGCCAGCCACCGCCCGCAGCGGACGAATCACCACTTCGCCGTTATCGCGCAGTTCAAACTCGACCTCGCCATGCGGCAACAATCCGGCCTTCTCGCGGATTTCCTGCGGAATCGTTACCTGCCCTTTGCTCGTGATCCTCATCGCCTCTCCATAACATTCTTACTCTTACCACAGAGTATTACCGAAGCCTCTGACTGTAAAGCATGCCCGGCATCCCGCGGCAGCGGCACGTCCAACCGCCTTCGCGCAAGTTTCATCCCCAGGCCCGCGAGAAAACCTCATCCAGCGCCGCGACGATGGCATCACCCTCGGCGGCCAGAGAACCAACGCACGGCCCGAGCGCATCGGTCGCCACCGAAACCATTTCCAGCGGATTCAGGATCACCTCGCGCCCTTCGACGGAAAACACCGGCGTCACCCGCGACGCCGGCAGACTGACCTGCTGCTGCGCCAGATCGCTCGCCACCAGCGGCACCACCACCCGCCGCCGGCGTTCGTCAAAAACCGCCGACTGCACGACGACGACAAAGGGAATCAAGGCCGCATGCCGGCCGATATTGCGATGCACGTCGAACTGGCTCATAGCGTCGAATGCTCATCGGCAAACGAGCCGTTCAGCTCCTCCAGGCGGTTCCATGCCGCGGCCAGCGCCGCATAGTGCTGGCGCTGCTCATCGCGCTGCAAGCGCTCGCGCTCGACGAATTCGGCCAGCAAGGCATCCACCGTCGCCGACAGGTTGGCGGTGTACTGCCGCGCCCGCTCGACGTTAGCTTCATTGAGCAACAGATTCACCGGACGCTTGACCGGCGGCGTTTGAATGATCGATTTCATCTTGCGACCTCCTCTGCGCATGGTATGCGCAGACAAGCAAAAAAAACAGTTAGCGCACCGCATCGACTGGCGACACCACCCCGCGACCGCCGCGATTCAGTACATGGGTGTAGATCATCGTCGTCGACACATCGGCATGCCCGAGCAGTTCCTGCACCGTGCGGATGTCGTAGCCGGCATGCAGCAAGTGCGTGGCAAATGAATGGCGCCTATGCCGACCGGCAGCCCGGTCCTGATCAAAAAGCCGCCGCGCCGACTGAAACTGCATTTGCAAAGTCTCGGCCAGGGATTTCGGCAACACCGTCACCCGATCTTTGGCCCCCTTGCCATCGCGAATCAGGATCTCGCCGCGGACAAAATCGACATCCTTGATGCGCAAACGCAGGCACTCCATCAAGCGCATGCCGGTGCCGTACAACAGGCGAACCATCAGTGCATACTCCGGGCGCACCTCGGCCAGCAAGCGAGCCACCTCGTCATGATTCAACACCGTCGGCAAACGGGCCGGCTTCTTCGGCCGCACCAGATCATCCAGCCACGGCAGTTCGATCTCCAGCACATGCCGGTAGAGAAACAGCAAAGCCGACAAGGCCTGCTGCTGGGTAGCCGCCGCCACATCCCGTTCGGTGGCCAGATGCGAGAGGAAAGCCGTCACCTCGCGCGCCCCCATGTCACGTGGATGGCGCAGACCATGAAAGCGGATGAAAGCCTTCACCCAATGGACATAAGCCTGTTCCGTTCGTATGCTGTAGTGCCTGATGCGTATCGCATCAACCACTTGAGCCAGCAGCTTTGGGGCACGTTCGGAGGAAGAAATGGGAGTGTCCGGTTTCATGGCAACAAAACACTGTATGGATAACCAGTTATATGCCGGAATCCATTGCTGCGCAAGTGAAAACCACTGTCCTGTCCGCCAGCTTATTGGACAGGTTTCCGGATTAGGCGACAGTTTTGTCGTCTACTACTAGTTAGGAATCTTGATATGCCTGCCATCCGTATCTTCGGAGTGAACGTCCGCACATCGCTACTCATCGCGACGTTGGTCGTTGTTTCACAATCGTCGTTTGCGGCGGACGACGTAGTGCCGATGTTGCGTGGCCATAGAGCCTGGGTTAATGCAATCGCGCTCTCGCCGGATGAAACGAGGGCTCTATCCGCAAGTGATAGCGATGGAATCCGATTTTGGGACGTCCCTGCCAAAAAGGAACTGGCACACTTCAACGCACACCACGTTGCTGATCTCTATGCGACCTATGATGTGAAATTCACTCCCGACGGAGCCTTTGCTGTTTCAGGTGGCCTAGACAAAGCCGTCGAGATTTGGAATTTGAAGAAGCTAAATAGCGAACGCCGGCTTGTAGAACATCCATGGGGGGTTAATGTCGTTTCAATTTCGCCACGAGGCGACACCATTCTTTCTGCCGGACAAGGCGGCGCGCTGATTCTTTGGGAGCGCGCCACAGGGAAATCCAAATGCCAATTGATCGGGCATGAACGCATGTACGCGTTGACAAGTGTGGCCTTTTTTAATGACGCCAAGAATGCCATCTCGGCTAGCCAAGACCAAAGCATCCGAACGTGGGACTTGTCGACATGTAAGCAGTTGTCGGTCATCCAAAACAAAGCATACAGAGGCGGTCCACTTGCCATGGCGATTGGCAACAATCTCGCGGTTTCGTATGGTATTGATCGGAAGACTCTAGTGGTGTGGGAGCTTACTACCGGCCTTGAACTCAAGCGATTGACCGGACATACCATGGACATCAGAGCAATACGGCTTTCTCCTGACGGGCGACGCGTCATGTCTGGTGGGCAAGACAAAAGGATGATTACTTGGGACGTGGCTACTGGAAAACTAGTCAAGGAGCAGCCCATACCCACGGAAATCGTATCGATAGCTGTATCTCGAACGGGGGCTTTTGCTTTGGTTGGTGGTAAGGACGGGACTATTTACCGCGCGTCGCTAGAGTGAAGCCGATCCCTAACATTGCGTTGCAGGCGACCTTGCGCATAAAGCCGCGCAAGTCGCCTGAACTTGAACGTTAGCCGAGCAAGCGATGCCTGTTCCGTCCTTTACGAATCGCACCCCGAACGAAATTGTCACGGAGACAAATTTCTTTGAATCGTCGGGCCGAACGTTTAAGGCACTGTCGTGGATTGACTATGCAAAGTCCAATAGAAGCATTAGCGCGCTTGAGTACGCCGCGCTCGAAACTCGCCTTGCCATAGAGCAACTTCTCTTTGAGCAATTGATTGTCGGCGTAGGTACAAAATTGGAGGCACGCGAGTATAAGAAGTGCACCGGCAATGCCAAGAAGCTCAACGAACTACTCGAAAGGCTCATCCCAAGATACGAGCGGCTTATCGAATTCACCAAGGCTATGGCACCGGCCGGAATACCAATTACAAAGTGGAACAACCGAGCGCTTATCGAGCACAGCGGGAAGGTCTCGAAATATCTACATTGGTCGGGCGGTTTGGACGAAACAACACAATCCAGCACTTGGTATGAGAAAGGCATTTCCGTCATTGAGGCAGCAGCAAATTACATTTGGCACGGCCTTACCACGGGGAACACCGGAGTGATGGCCATCGAAAAATTGGAACCCGAAATGCGAGAGCTTTGGGACCTCTATGCAAACGATCAAATCACTCTGGAGAGCGCAGTGAAGAGGGCGGAAATACTTGAACCAATATTGCAGGCTCGGCTAACCCGGCGCTCAACCGGACCTGCGCGAAAAGCCGCGCAGGCCGGTTAGCTCTACGTTGGGCATCGCTATGCGCCACTTTCGATTGACTTCAAATCAAGATTGGTACTTTCTAGTTGCGTCGGTGGTTCTCGTGACTGCTTGTCCTCTATTGTTCGCGGCGGAAACGCAATTACCTGATTGCGTACATTGGCGTCAGGCTTTCGTATTCACCGAATTCATGCCGCGCGGCGAGGTTGTCGGTACCCCCAGCCAGAAGCTGCCTATGTTTCGGCAAAATCCCCAAGTGTGTGCTTATGAAAAGCTGATGCCGTGCGAAACCAAGCGCTTCATCATCACCGGGGACCGTGTCACTATTGGACACGAATGCGGGCAGTGGGCTCACGTCCAGTTCCAATCGCGCAGAACTCGCTCCGAAGGTTGGGTTGACCTTACTCGTTTGAAGGTCGTACCTCCCGACAAGAGAAATTTGAAAGCCAGATCGAAATGGAAACCGCATGAGGCTGGCGATCCCTTGGAGATGGCCGTAGATACAGGTGATTTCAATAAGGTCAAGATTCTTTTGAAATCGAAAGCAGATGTTAATCGTGCGCTTGAGCTTTCGGTTGCACATCGAAAGTCTCAGCTTGTGGCAGAACTTATTGCATTGGGTGCTCGTCCGAATGAAACCGCCGCCCCATGTAAGCTAATGACCGATGCAATTCAAGGCAACCAGAATATCCTTGCTGAGCTACTAAACGCCGGTGGGCAACTCAATTGCAACTTTCACGTTCAAGGCATTTCGCCGCTAAAGGTTTTTGCCATGAATTCCCGGGCGGCACGTCCTTCTTGGGCTGCTATAGGTAATTCCCGCGATCCGGGAGTTGACGATCCAGCGAGTATGTTCACGCTCTTTCTATTGCACCGGGCCGATCTGAACATTAAGGATGTGTGGAACGGCACACCTTTGCGGGCAACCCTCGAAGGCAACAATGTTGACATTGCAACCTTGCTTCTTGAGTCCGGTGCTGACGTCAATAACTACATTGACGACACCACTTCGATTGGCGAACAGCACGGCAATACGATTCTGATGGAGGCGATATTTTGGTATCCCTTAACGTGGGATGCTAGTTTGATTAGGGTTCTACTTAGCCATGGGGCCGACGTGAATTATCGCAACGAACTTCCATACGACAGAGATTGCGACAAGACTACACAAGGCAAATGTACGTTCAGAGGGCAAACGGCGTTGACACGAGCGGCAAGTGACGGGCTATACGCCGTCGTCAAAGTACTACTTGAACATGGTGCAAATCCAACGTTACCCAGGACTGATGGTGCGTCACCGGCTGAAATCGCGCGCGAGAATGGACACGCAAGGATTGCATCATTGATTCAACAGCATGCGACGAATTGACCATGTTGCCCTATGAACTCGCGATGCCCAACCCATCCTTGCACCGGACCTCCGCGAAAAGCTGCGCAGGCCGGTGAAGTCAGACGTTAGAACGCTCCGTCCTTTATGGTGCTCAAGCTTCTCTCGCCTCTTTTTAGCAGCGTGCTGGTTTTGCCAGTCCGGCTCGGCGCGCCGTCGCTTGCTCTTGGCGCCGTGCTTGTTTTGGCTCGTCGGCTCAGCGTTTTCGGCGTTGCTACGGTCAACCGGAAATTTCAACGAAATTCAAAGGCCCTGGGGTTTGGGCTATTTCCGACTGCCCGGCACTTTCCGTTTGCCACCAGCGGTCTCGGCTGCCAGCAGTTCGCTTGCGCCGCCGCTTTCCCGGCAAACCGTTCTAACACTACGCTCAACACCGGACGCCATGAAACAGCCGTCGTTTCCTCAACCTTCGGCGAGTGGCGCCGGTTAGCTACACGTTAGGCCGCACGAGCGTAGAGCCACCTCTTGGAGCCGAACCCAACTCAGTTGAAGGGTGGATATGCCGCCAGCAATAGGGGCCAAAGTAGTTGCAACACTCGTCATGGTCGCGAAGGCCGCTGTGCTGTTCACGGTTGGCAAGTACGCGCTGATCGTTGCTCCAGACTGGTTTCCTTCTCAGTGGTGGCTTCTCAAACCTCTCGTATGGGTCGCGATTTGGGCCGCACTTGCTTACTTGGTCATTGCCCCGTTTGTTCGCGTAGTGCAGCCGGAACTGATGAAGAAGTCTGAGACTACAGACCCATGAGAAGGAGACGCATGCCCAGAATGTGGCCTAACCAGTCAATCGAGCGGACGGCTTCCGGCGCACTTCGTGCGCCTACAGCCTCCGCTCATCTCCAGCGTTAGAGAACTCGATGCTTTCTGGCCCATACAACTCGCACCGTTGGCTAAACCGCCTGCTTGAAATTGAGTCTCTGTCAGTAATCGCAGGGTTTTTCTTTAGTTGTTATTTCTTGCTCAAGGCTGGCTGGGTTTTCTTCTCGGCAGGTGCATTTCTCAAATTAGCGCTTCTTGTATTGGGCGTCTGCGTATTTGGCGCCGTATTGCGCTACCTGTCAGCTATATGGCGTCTTGTTGCTCTCGGTGTTTTCGCATTGTGCTCGCCACTGTTTGAGCATCTGCTCGGCTAAACACAATGTTCTCTAACATACCGCTCCAGCCGACCGTCAAAAAGCTACGCTTTTTGCCGTCGGCTGAGCTTGCACGTTAGAAGTCATCATGCTCACGCGCCTAGTTCTCGTATTGCTGCAATTGACGCCACTCGCTGTGCTTGCGGGAGCGGCATCTCCACAAGGCGTGTGGAGTGGGTCGATTGGAACAAAAGCTATCGTTGCCTGTTTCAACAAGGGATCGCCTTGGACTGCCTACGGGAGTTATTACTACATTGACTTCCTGACACCCATTGCCCTGCATACGCAAGAAAAGGACTCCTATTGGCATGAACAAAACGACACGGGGCAATGGGAACTTGCCACTCCGGTGGATGGCGTAATCACAGGTACTTGGCGTAATGAAAAGACGAAGAAAACCCTCACGATCAATCTTGCCGTTGTAGATGGCAGCGACGATGAGTCGGCATGTGCCCGAGATTCCTTCAACAAGCGTCTGGAGAGCAGACCGAAGGTTGAAAAGGGAAAGATGGTTCAGCTCTCACCTGGTCGGTCATACCGAAAGCTGCGATTTGCCGGGCAAGAAACTATCGAGCTGTTTGGACCTGATCCCGCACTTGGCCAACTCAATTCGCTACTCAAGCTTGATCCGAGCAAAGAAGCCATTAACGCGTACTTTCTACAGAGGCGTGAGGTTCTCGGACACGTGGGATACCCCGGTGTAGATGATCGGCATACAGAACCTACCTACTGGGACAGCAACTTCATTACGATTCAGTTCTATGAATGGGTCGCGGGTACTGGACGATCCGGCATATCCATTCGGCATCGGACCTGGAATACAAAGACGGGAGAGGAAGTGGATCTCTTGAGCTGGATCGAATCAAGTTCCAGTGCTTCAGGGCTGCCGCCGAAGTTAAAGAAGTTCCTATACCAGGATGTTCAAGAACAATTGCCAGAGTGTGCGAATGGCTATCGCGGCGAGGGGATTTTTAGTTTAACCCTCGCCAAGACCGGACTCCAATTTGAGGAGGAAGCTTGGGGCGAAGGATGCGAAAAGTCCTTCTTCATTCCATACGAGAAGCTTGGGCCATTCTTAAGCCCTGCCGGAAAGCAAGCGGTCAACGCCATCAAGGGCCAAAAATGACTCCTAACCCTACGGTCGCCCCCGTTCGCTTCGCTCTCTGGACGCTGCGCGATGAAGCAGCGCAGCACCGGTCACCTTGAACGTTGGGCGTCTTGAGTCAGTAGTGGAACCGGAGTTGCACAATTTCTAGCGCATCATTTACAACGCGATAAACCATGCGATGCTCATCGGTGATCCGCCGCGACCAAAACCCCGATAGCGCATGCTTCAGTGCCTCCGGCTTACCTACGCCGCTGAATGGTTCACGCTGCACTTCCCGGATCAGTTTATTGATCCGTTCCACCATGCGCTTGTCTTGCTTCTGCCAATACAGGTAGTCCTCCCATGCCTCGTCTGCGAAAACCAGCTTCACTTGGCAAGCTTCCGCTCAACGCCCTTGCCAGCATTCAGTTGTGCAACGGCCGAAAGAATTCGCTTGGCGTTGGCAGGCGTGCGCAACAGGTAGGCCGTTTCTTCGAGTGCTTTGTAATCTTCGAGCGAGAGCATCACAACGGACTGTTCGCCGTTGCGGGTAATGATCAAAGCTTCGTGGTCGTTGCAAACCCGATCCATTGCGCTGGCAAGGTTTGCACGAACAGTGGTGTAAGTGATCGCGTCCATGGGTGGCTCCTGAAATGTACGTATTACTGTACAGATCCGAGGGCTAGGTGTCCAGTCTCGCCAAGACGCCCAACCCCGCGGCACAGGGGATGCTGCGCGATAAATCCGCGCAGCATCCCTGACCTTGAAAGTTAGACCTCGGGAGACGAAAAGATGGCATACGACGAAGCCCTGGCAAATCGCATTCGCAGTGCCCTGAGCGCAGATCCCGCCTGCACCGAGAAGAAGATGTTCGGCGGTATCGCCTTTCTTCACCGCGGCCTGATGTTCGTCGGTGTCTCGGGCAGCAAGCTGATGGCCAGGGTCGGGAAGGAGAACTACCGGAATTCGCTCGGCCACGCGCATGTGCGCGAGATGGACTTCACAGGCAAGCCCATGCAGGGCTACGTCTTTGTCGAGCCGCCGGGCATCGAGACTGATGAACAACTCAATTTCTGGCTACAGCGCTGCCAGGCGTTTGTCAGCACGCTCCCGGCCAAGGCGGCAAAATGAGTTGCCGCAGTCCTGCTGCGAAGCCGAGAACTGGCCCAGCAACCGAAAGGACGCCCCGCCAAGCGGCGCGCTGATTGGCTCGCCGTTGAATCGGCCCAGGCATCGGGAAGGCTCCATTACCTGAGTGAGTGGAATTCCTATGGGCAGGACAAAGCACGACCTACCGGAAGAACTATCGATTGGCGTCGCCGGCTTCCATTCGGCGCCTTAGCCTCCCCGCATCAGGTTCGCTTTGCCCGCTCGCGGACGATGTTCCGGGTTCAAAGCGCCGGCGGCACAGGGCATACTTCCCGCTATCGCAATCCACCGGAGACGATCCATGCAGAACACGCTCAACGGCAAGCGGGTGCTCATCACCCAGGCGGAAGAATTCATGGGGCCGGTGCTTTGTTCGGTGTTCGCCGAACAGGGGGCCGACGTCGTTGCCAGCAGCGAAGCGCTGAGCGATCCGGCGGCGGCGGCGCGGGTGGTACGGGCCGCCGGGCCGATCGATATCCTGGTGGTCAATCTGGCCATCAAAGCGCCGGCGACGCCGGCCGTCGAGGTTTCCGAGGCGGAATGGCGGCAGCTTTTCGCCACGCTGGTCGATCCCTTGCCGCGCCTGGTGGCGGCGGCTGCACCGGCGATGATCGCCCGGCGCTCGGGCAAGATTCTGCTGATGGGCAGCGCCTCGGCCTTACGCGGCATGAAGGAGCGGTCTTCCTACAGCGCGGCGCGCGGCGCGCAACTGGCTTATGTGCAGGCGGTCGGCGTCGAATTGGCGGCGCACAACGTGCAGGTCAATGCGATTGCCCAGAATTTCGTCGAAAACCCGACCTACTTTCCGCCCGAGGTGCAGGCCAATCCGCGTTTCCAGGAACGGCTGGCGCGCGAGGTGCCGCTGGGCCGCCTGGTTTCGGCGCGCGAGGATGCGCTGTTCGCCGCCTACCTGTGCAGCAGCGCCGCCGACTGCTTCGTCGGCCAGGTGTTTCCGGTCTGCGGCGGCTGGGTCGGGCGGTGAGTCTGCCGGCACATTGTCGATCGTGATCAGCGGCGCGCATTGCCGATTGCCATGCCGCTCGTCTGGCTGAGCGGCCTCGCCACCGCCGCCCTGGCCGGCGGGATCGCCTGGTACTTGGCGCCGCTTTCGCCCGGCGTACTGGTCCTGCAGTTTGCCTTCACGCCGCGGGCCTTCGGCGAGGTGATCCATTTCTGGTCGGCCGAGCAGTTGCAGCGCTTCCGCGCCCATCTGCCGGCGGATTGCCTGCTGTTGCTGTGCTACGGGCTGTTCGGCTACCTGCTGGCCGGGCGGTCGCAGGTGTTTCACCGGCTGGGCGCGGCCGGCCGGCGCTGGGCGATGTGGGCCCTGCCCCTGGCCGCCGCGTTCGACGCGACGGAGAACGCCTGTCACTGGTGGCTGACCGAGGTGCCACGTTTTGCCATCAGCTGGCCCTACCTGCTCGCCGCCGGCAGCGCCAGCATCAAGTGGTCGTTGCTCATGGCCTACGGCCTGACGGTCGTCTACGCGCTGGGGCGCGCCGACCGTGGCGCGCCCTGAAGGGAAGTAGCGCTGCCGGCGCCAGAGGCGATTCCGGCCGAAGCTGTCGGCCGGAATCTTGACGCTCAGGCGGCGAGGAATCTGAACTTCAGATAGCTGCTGCGCTGCTTGGCCCGGTGCACCAGGACCGCCGTGGTCAGCATGCCGCCGACAATCAGGACGGGATAGGCGGCCAGCAGTTCGACCAGCGAGTATTTCCAGGCCAGCGGACGGCCGACGCCGATCAGGGCGGCGTAGAGCCACGATACGGCGGAGACGGCACCGGCCAGAATGCTCCATTGGCGCAGGCCGCTGGGCAGCTTCAGCAGGGAGCCGAATTTCTCGATGGCCGGCATGACCTTGCCGTGCAGGATGAAGCCGTTCAGCGTCAGCAGGGTGACGATGGCGAACTTGGCCTGCAGTTTGGGATTGGTGAAGTACTCCAGTCCCTTGACCGAGGCATCGAGGCCGACGATGGCCAGGCCGGAAATCCACAGGGCGACCAGCGACAGGACGACAACCTGCTTCACGTAATGCAGATGGGCGATATCGTCGGCGCTGTCCGGATCGCCGGTGACGAGCTTCTTGAGCATCGCCACATCGCTGGTTATAACAAGTCCGATCGCGATACAGCAGGCAATCAGGTGGATATACACAATGGCCAAACGGGTTAATTCCATGGGAACTCCTTGCTGAAAGGGGAATGTGCCGGAGAGCCGGCTACGAATAATTGTTGAACCTGAGTTATTGCAAACCCCGTGCCAACAGATAAACAATCTAACAATCAATAACTTGCGTGAATCGACGCAAATTCTGGCGGCGCTATCTGTCGCCGGCTCACGACAGATGGCCGACTCGCTCGTCATCACCTGCCTGACAGGCCGGAATCCGGCTGTCGCTGCACCCCGACACGCGGGCGCCGCCGGCCTGGAGGGCGAGCCGCGGCTGCCTTTGTCGGCGGCCTTGCCTTAGACTTGCGGCTTTCCCGTGAGGTCCGCCATGCTCAAGACATCCCTGATTTCGGCTGCCGTCGGTGCCGCCGTCGTCGTCGCCGCCTTCGTTCTCAACCCGTCACCGGAACAGCATCGCGCCGAGATCCGCAGCGCCATCGCCGAGCGCAGCCAGCTCGCCGGCCTGCTCGGCATCGGCGCGCTGACCGCCTTCGCCTCCACCTACCACCCGCTCGGGGTCGCCTCGTACACCACGGTCAACGACCATATCGTGTCGATCGGCGCCTTCGGCATGGTGTTCGTGCGCCAGCCGTCCGTTGAGAAATGACCCGCCGGCGGTGATGCGCAACCTCGGTCATTACCTGCAGGCCTGGCTGGCGATGCTGGCCGTTGCGGTCGGCAACGGCGTGCTGCGCGAAGTGAGCTACGGCCCGCTGACTGACGACAGCACGGCGCAGCAGTTATCGACCGTCACCGCCATTGCCCTGCTCGGCCTGGTCATGTGGTTCTTCCTGCGCCGCCGGCCGCCGGCCTCGGGCGCAGCGGCGCTGGGCGTCGGCCTGCTGTGGATGGGGCTGACCGTCGCCTTCGAATTCCTGTTCTTCCACTACGTCGGCGGCCATTCGTGGTCGGCGCTGCTGGCCAACTACGACCTCGCCGCCGGCCGGCTGTGGCTGCTGGTGCTGCTCTGGCTGCTGCTGGCGCCCAGCCTGTTCCGCCGCTGGCTGCCGGCCGGCCGCTAATCGGCCAGCGCCCAATCGAGCAGCACGGCGACGTGTACCGCGTCGCGGCCGGTGCCGTCCTTGATCTGGTGGCGGCAGGAGAAGCCGTCGGCAATGATCGGCGCGTCTTCGGCAGCGGCGCGCACGGCCGGCAGCAGGGCCAGTTCGCCCATCTTCTGCGAGGCTTCGACATGCTCGGCTTCCAGCCCGAAGCTGCCGGACATGCCGCAGCAGCTGGCATCGACAATGTCGAACTCGAATTCCGGGATCCAGCCGAGCACCTTCTTCATCGATTTCATCGCCCCGAAGGCCTTCTGGTGGCAATGGCCATGCGCCACCGCCCTGCCGCCGGGCAGTGGCTTGAGCGGCAGTTTCAGCCCCTTGTTGCCTTCGCGCATGAGGAATTCCTCGAACAGGAAGGCCTGCTTGCCGAGCTGGCCGACTTCCGGGCCGAGCGACAGGCTGTAGAACTCGTCGCGCAGCGCCAGCAGGCAGGAGGGTTCAAGGCCGACGATGGGCGTTCCTTCGGCCAGTGCCGGGGCCAGTGCCGCCATCACCCGCCTGCCTTCCAGCTTGGCGGCATCGACCATGCCCTGCGACAGGTAGGTGCGGCCGCAGCACAGCGGCCGCTCCGGCTCACCGTCATCGGCGGCCGGGCGCAGGATTTCGACGGCATAGCCGCCGGCGCTCAGCACGCGCTGGGCGGCGGCGGCGACTTCCGGCGTGTAGTAATGGCTGAAGGTATCGACGAAGAGGATAACCTTGCCGCGCGGCGCCGGGCCGGCCGGCGCGACGGCGGCAAAGGGCTGCGCCGCCGGCTGCGGG
>PHCU01000122.1 GCA_002842345.1 Betaproteobacteria bacterium HGW-Betaproteobacteria-12
GGACCGAAAGCGAGATACGCGGCACCGCTCAGACAGGCCAGCCAGCCGATCACGATATTGGAAATACCGCAGCCAACCACGCCCAGCGGCTCGCCCAGCCAGCCTTGCAGTGCCAAGCCCCGAGCCAGCACGGCGTGCAGCGCCAGGCTGGCGAGGCCAATACCCATTAACACTCGGGGCTTGCCGAGCGCATTGCAAAAAGCGTAGAAGGTGCGATAGCAAAGTGCGGCCGGCAAACCGCAGGCGAGCAAGGTCAAATATTGCCGAACCCGGAGGTTGACCGCCGCATCCATCTCAACCAGGCCGAGCACGGCGCCGGGATGGGTCAGAAACAACACGCCGGGCACGGAGAGCAGCAATGCCAGCCAGAAACCCTGTTGCAGGACAGCGGCCACTTCGCTATCCCGTTTGGCACCGTGCAAGTGAGCGACGACCGGGGCCACTGCTTGCAAAATGCCGACTAGCGCAAAAACGACGGCGACGTGAATGCCGCCGCCAATCGCCACCGCCGCCAGGTCAAGCGCGCTGACATGACCAAGCACGGCCGTATCCACCACCATCATGCCGATCGACGCCAACTGGGCGACGAGGATCGGGAAGGCATGGGCGATCAGCCCGCGGATGGCGGCGACAAGCATGGGCCGCGGATTGTCGCATGGCCGGGGGAGCGGCCGAAAAAGACGCGGATTGATCTGGCTCAAGCGCTGCCGAGGCCAGGCGAACGAAAATTGCTGGCCTAGGAGGGAGTCAATAATGAACAAGGGCCTGCACGCCATCGAAACCGCCAGCCGCGACGAAATCGTCGCGCTGCAGACCACGCGTCTGAAATGGACGCTGAATCATGTCTATACCAATGTCCCGCATTACCGGGCGAAGTTCGACGCCGCCGGCGTCCATCCGGAAGACTTCCGTAGTCTCGCCGACCTGGCCCGCTTCCCCTTCACCACCAAGCAGGATCTGCGCGACAACTACCCCTACGGCATGTTCGCCGTGCCGCGCCAGGAGGTGGTGCGCATCCACGCCTCCAGCGGCACCACCGGCAAGCCGACCGTCGTCGGCTACACGCAGCAGGACATCGACACCTGGGCCGAGCTGATCGCCCGCTCGATTTATGCCTCCGGCGGGCGCAAGGGCGACATCGTCCATGTCGCCTACGGCTACGGCCTGTTCACCGGTGGCCTCGGCGCCCACTACGGCGCCGAACGGCTCGGCTGCACGGTGATCCCGATGTCCGGCGGGCAGACCGAGAAGCAGGTCCAGCTGATCTGCGACTTCCAGCCAGCCATCATCATGGTGACGCCATCCTACATGCTCAATATCGCCGACGAATTCCGCCGTCAGGGCATCGACCCGCGCAGCACCAAGCTGCGCATCGGCATCCACGGCGCCGAACCGTGGACCGACGCCATGCGCGGCGAGATCGAGGCCGCCTTCGGCATCGACGCCATCGACATCTACGGCCTGTCTGAAGTCATCGGCCCGGGTGTCGCCAACGAATGCGCCGAGACCAAGGACGGCCCGGTGATCTGGGAAGACCATTTCTATCCGGAAATCATCGATCCGAACACCGGCGAAGTCCTGCCGGAAGGCAGCCAGGGCGAACTGGTGTTCACCTCGCTGACCAAGGAGGCGATGCCGGTGATCCGCTACCGCACCCGCGATTTGACTGCGCTGCTGCCGCCGACCGCCCGCACCATGCGGCGCATCGGCAAGATCACCGGGCGCTCGGACGACATGCTGATCATCCGCGGCGTCAATGTCTTCCCGTCGCAAATTGAGGAACTGATCCTCAAGCAGCCGAAGCTGTCGCCGCACTATGTGATCGAAGTCAGCCGCGACGGCCACCTCGACTCGCTCAAGGTCAAGGTTGAGATGAAGCCGGAGTTCCAGTTTGCCAGCGGCGCCGAGAAGGAGTTCGTGGCGCACGACCTGCAGCACCATATCAAGTCCTACATCGGCATCTCGGCCCGTATCGACGTGGTCGAGGTCGGCGGCGTCGAGCGCTCGGTCGGCAAGGCCAAGCGGGTCATCGACAAGCGCCCGCTGTAAGGCTGAAGGTGGCAAGCGGCGGCTGGCCTTGCCGCCGCCAACAACTCAATCGACGATGCGTGCCTGCAGGTAGCCGACGCCATCGACACCGCCTTCCAGCACATCGCCGGGAACGATAGCCCCGACCCCGGCCGGCGTACCGGTATAGATCAGGTCACCGGCCTCGAGGCGGACCAAGGTCGATAGCTGGGCGATGATCTCCGGCACCGTCCACATCATTGCCGCCAGATTGCCGTCCTGGCGCAATTCGCCGTTGACCGTCAACCAGATGCGCCCGGCCGCTGGATGGCCACAGGCCGCCACCGGCGTGATCGCACCGCAGACCGCCGACTGGTCGAAACCCTTGCCCATATCCCAGGGGTGCCCCTTGGCCTTGGCCGCCGCCTGCAGGTCGCGGCGCGTCAGATCGAGGCCGACGGCGTAACCGAAGATCATCGCCAATGCCTGTGCCGCCGGCACATTGGCACCGCCCGCCCCCAAGGCCAGCACCATTTCCACTTCATGATGCAGATTGGCCGTGGCCGGCGGATAGCGGACGGCAATCTCGCCCGCACCGGCGACCACCGCATCACCCGGCTTGCTAAAGAAAAACGGCGGCTCGCGACCCTCGGCCTGATCGTTGGCCCCCATCTCCCGGGCATGGTCGGCGTAGTTGCGCCCGACGCAGAAAATACGCCGGACCGGAAAACCCAAGTCGCCAGCGAGCACAGGAACCATGACTACAGTATGTTGCTGGAATGCATGTTTCATATACGGATATAACCTCGACGAAAGTTCGGTAGACAGTGTGCAATATTTATCAATGTGGCGTATCCCATGGTGTTAGAGTTTTGGCAAAGACGACAATAAATCCCCAAAAGGATGCTTCATGAATCCCAGAATGCTCCGCATCGGCGTGCTTGGCTCGATGCTGGTATCCGGCGGCGCCGCAGCGGTCGGTTTCGGTGACATCGTTCTCCTTTCACGCATCGGCGAACCGCTCCGGGCCGAAGTCCCGATCATCGCCGGCAGTGGTGAGGCCATCGATGCTGCCTGTTTTTCCCTGGCCAACATTCGCAACTCCGATCTGCCGGTCATCTCCAGCGCCCGCTTCCGCGTGAGCCGCAACGGTCCCGACGCCCGCCTCAGCATCAGCGGCACCCAGCCGATTGCCGAACCGGTCTTCGTCATCGGCCTGCGCGCCCATTGCGGCATCGATCTGCAACGCGATTATGTATTGATGCCCTCGGCGCCCATGATGCTGGCGGAAACCGACAGCGTCGCGCCAGCAAGCACCGGCGCCCCCGCACCCTCCCCCACCAGGAAATCGCGCAACTTTCGCGAATGGGCCGCCCGTCCGGGCGACACCCTGGAGTCCATCGCCGAATCCCAGTCCGGCGGCAGCCTTGCCGAGCAGCAGCGCCTGCTTTCCGCCCTGAAGCGCGCCAACCCCGATCTGGTCGAATACGAAGTCCTCGCCGAAGGCCGGACGGTGCGCATCCCGAATCTCAGCCGGCGATCGGCGGAAAGCCCTGCACCAGCACCGGCGCGCGCCGTCAGCCAGCGAGTGGCAGCCGAAGATGCACCGCCTCCGCCGGCGAAAAAGCCCAGGAAGACCCCGTCGCCCGCCACCGTTGCCGCTAGCACTCCGGACCGGATCGTGCTCGGCGCAGCCCCCGAGGAAATCCGACCAGAGCCGAAGGCGTCTCCAGCCCGCGCCTCAGCCGGCGAAGTCGAGGAGCGCATGCTGAAGCTGGAAACGACACTCAACCAACTCAACCAGGAGGTCGAAAAGCTCAATAGCGCCCTGGCCCTGACGACCGAAGCGTTGGCGATCCAGCAAAAATTGATGACGGCACAGAGCCTGCAAAATCCGCCCGGCAGCGCCGCAACCGTCCAAGCTGCCGCACCAGCACCAGCGACGCCGCTGCAATCGAGCAGCGGTAACTGGCTGGAGCTGCTGCTCAGCGCGCTGATCGGTGGCGGCATCGCTGCCGGCCTGGCCCATATCTTCAGTCGCCGGCCAGCCCGACCCACGGTCGGCGAACTGGCAGCCGCCGTCGCCAGCCAGCCACGCGCCAACGCAGCACGGCCGATTGATCTGGACACTGATTCGGCAGTGACCAACCGCCTGGGCGCCACGCCCGCCCCGCCGCCACCGGCAGAAGTGGATATCCCGCTCGATGCAGCGCCAGCCAACGAGGCAAACACTGCGGCCGTCGACGTCAACTTCAACGACGGGAACTCGGCCCTCGAACTGGCCGAGATCATGCTGTCCTTCGGCCGCATCCGGGGCGCTGCCGAAACGCTCGCCATGCACATCGAGGAAAACGCACCGGACAACATCCAGCCCTGGAGCATGTTGCTCGACCTCTATCGCCGCGGCGACATGCGCGGCGAATTCGAGACCCTGGCGACGCAGATGCGCAGCAAGTTCAATGTCCGCATCCCTTCCTGGGACGATTCGACAACACCTGTGTCCGGACTCAAGTCACTTGAGGACTATGGCCATATTGTCTGGCGCATCACCAATTGCTGGGGCGAGCAGGAATGCATGGACTACCTGTACGAACTGGTCCACGACAACCGCGCCGGCAATCGCAGTGGCTTCCCGCTCGAGGTGGTCGAGGAAATCGCCCTGCTCATGCGCACCTTGGAGGATGGCTACGGGCTACGCCGGCGCGGTTAGACGGGGTTGTCCACGTCGATGAAACGGCAATCCAGGCCCGCATAGCCGGCCAGGTGCGCGGCGAGCGCGCTGATGCCCCCGCGCTCGGTGGCATGGTGCCCGGCGGCCAGGTAGGCGACACCGCTTTCGCGGGCAAGGTGGACGGTCTGCTCGGAGATCTCCCCCGACAAGTAGGCGTCGACGCCAAGCGCAATGGCCTGCTCGAAATAGCCCTGGGCCCCGCCGGAACACCAGGCCACCCGACGAATCGGCCGCGCGCTGTCGCCGATCACCAGCGGCGGGCGACCGAGCTGGCTTTCCACCCGCGCAGCCAGCGCCGCCAGTGGCTCGATCGCTGCCGGCCGCCCCAGCCAGGCAATGTCCTGCTCGCCGAAACGCCCCTCCGGCTGCCAGCCAAGGCAGGCCGCCAACTGTGCATTGTTGCCCAATTCCGGATGGGCATCGAGCGGCAGGTGGTAGGCCAGCAGGTTGATGTCGTGCCGCAACAGCGTGCCCAGGCGCTGCCGGCGAATGCCGGTGACCCGACCATCCTCGCCCTTCCAGAAATAGCCGTGATGGACGATGACCGCATCGGCCTGGCAAGCCACCGCCGCATCGAGCAAGGCCTGACTGGCCGTGACCCCGGCGACGATGCGGCGGACTTCGTCGCGACCTTCCACTTGCAGGCCATTTGGGCAATAATCGTGGAACTTGCCGGGCTCCAGCAGCCCATCCAGATAGTTCACCAAAGCTTCACGCTTCATCGACACGGTCTTTCATGCACAGGTTGTGGCTGATTTTTGCACAAACGGTAACCATTGCGGTGGCCATCCTGTTCGTGATCGGAACTCTCAAACCGGATTGGGTTGCTCAACGCCCGTCGATTGTCGCCCTGCAGGAAGCCCCCCGGCCGGCTGATGGCGAACTGCCGACAACCGGCTCCTACCGCAATGCAGCGCGCGCCGCCCTGCCCTCCGTAGTCCATATCTACACCACGCAGAAAATCCGCCAGCAGCGCCATCCGCTGCTCGACGACCCGATCTTCCGCCATTTCTTCGGTGATCGCCAGGAAGGCCCGGCGCAGCGTAATTCCGGCCTCGGCTCAGGCGTCATCGTCAGCCCCAACGGCTACATTCTGACCAATTATCACGTCATCGAGGCCGCCGACGATATCCAGATCTCGCTCAACGACGGCAGCACGCATAAAGCCCGCATCATTGGCAGCGACCCCGAATCCGATCTGGCCGTGCTGCAGATCAAGGCCGACAAGCTGCCGACCGTCACCTTCGGCCAACCCGACGGCCTGGGGGTGGGCGATGTCGTCCTCGCCATCGGCAATCCCTTCGGCGTCGGCCAGACGGTAACGATGGGCATCGTCTCGGCGCTCGGTCGCTCGCACCTCGGCATCAATACCTTCGAGAATTTCATCCAGACCGACGCTGCGATCAATCCGGGCAATTCCGGCGGCGCCCTGGTGGACGTCAATGGCAATCTGGTCGGCATCAATACCGCGATCTACTCGCGTACCGGCGGCAACCACGGCATCGGCTTCGCCATCCCGGCGGCCAGTGCGCGCAGCATCATGGAACAAATCATCCAGAGCGGCGCCGTCACCCGCGGCTGGATTGGCGTCGAGGCCCAGGAAATCTCGCCGGAACTGGCCGAGTCCTTCGGTCTGCCCGACACCGACGGCGCCTTGATCGCCGGCGTCATGCGCGGCAGCCCGGCCGATAGCGCCGGCATCCGCCCCGGCGACGTACTCCTTGCCGTCGACGGCAAGGCCGTCCGCGACCCGCAGGTGATGCTCGACCTGATTGCCGCCCTGAAGCCAGACGAACGGATCGGCTTCCGCTTGCGCCGCGACCGCAGCATCGTCGAAGTCGAGGTCAAGATCGGCAAGCGGCCGGCCATCAGGGCAGGAAAGGAATAGGCGGTGTGCCAGCTGCTCGGCATGAACTGCAACGTGCCGACCGACATCTGCTTCTCCTTCACCGGCTTCCAGGCGCGAGGTGGGGCGACGGATGTGCATTCGGACGGCTGGGGCATCGCCTTTTTCGAAGGACGCGGCACACGCGTCTTTCTCGACCCGCAGCCATCCTGTTTGTCGCCGGTCGCCGAACTGGTGCGCCGCTACCCGATCCACTCAAAGAATGTCATTGCTCACATCCGCAAGGCGACCCAGGGCGCCACCGGGCTCGAGAACACCCACCCCTTCATGCGCGAACTCTGGGGCCGCTACTGGATCTTCGCCCACAACGGCAATCTGCTTGAATTCGCCCCCGAATTGGACGGCGGCTACCTGCCGGTCGGCCAGACCGACAGCGAACGCGCCTTCTGCTGGTTGCTGCAGGAACTGCGCCGGCGCTTCGGCGGCACCGCGCCGGCAGCGGCAGCACTATTCGCCGCCGTCCATGAACTGACATTGGCCGTTGCCAGCCATGGCGAATTCAATTTCCTGCTGTCAAACGGTGACTGGTTGTTCGCCCATGCCTCGACCAAGCTCAGCTTCGTCGTTCGCCAGGCGCCGTTCGCCCAGGCTCATCTGAACGATCAGGACCTGACGGTAGACTTTACTGAGTTGACGACCCCGGAGGACCGGGTGGCAGTGATCGCCACGCAGCCGCTGACCGACAACGAGCGGTGGACCGAAATGCCGGCCGGCACGCTCTGGTGGTTCGCCGAAGGCGAGCCGGCGCGGACCCTGACAACCCGCCCGGGACCTGCCCGGAAGACAACCTGATTACTTGTTGTTATCGAACTTGCGGAAATCTTCTTCCGCCTGTTGCAGATCATCGTCGGTTACCGCCTGCGCCGCGTCGTCAGCTACCCCACTGGCTGGCCGCGACACCAGCCCGGCAGCGAGAATGCCGATTTCGTAAAGCAGACACATCGGTATGGCCAGCGCCAGTTGCGAGACGACATCGGGCGGCGTGACGATGGCGGCGACGACGAAAGCGCCAACGACGAAATAGGAACGCCACTCCTTGAGCTTTGCAACGCTGACGACACCGAGTTTGACCAGCACGACCAGGGCCACCGGCACCTCGAAGGACAGACCAAAGGCCAGGAACATGGTCATCACGAAGGACAGGTAGGCCTCGATGTCCGGCGCCGGCGTGATGCTCTTCGGCGCGAAACTGTTGATGAAATGAAAGACCTGGCCAAAAACAAAGTAATAACAGAAGGCCATGCCGAGCACGAAGAGCACGGTGCTGGAAACAATCAGCGGCACTCCCAGGCGTTTTTCGTGCGCGTACAGGCCCGGTGCGACAAACGACCAGGCCTGATAGAGAATGAATGGCAGCGCCAGCACGAAGGCGACCATCGCCGTGACCTTGAGCGGCACCATGAACGGGGTGATGACGCCGATGGCGACCATCTTCGTGCCTTCGGGCAGGGCCGCCGTCAGCGGCGCGGCGAGAAAGTCATAGATGTCACCTGGCCCGGGGTAAAGGCACAACCCGCCGAGAATGAGTGCGATAGCGATCAGGCTGCGGATGAGCCGGTCGCGCAACTCCACCAGATGGGAAATGAACGACTCTTCGGGTGCGGCATTTGCTTGGTTATCGCTCATGCAAGTGGCTTGGCTGGGGTTTCGGCGGCCTGTTTGACCGCCTGCTGGCCAACCGACTCGAACTGGCTGACCGCTTCCTGGACAGGCGTTTCGACGGCACTGCGGGTGGCGTCATACTCCTTGCGGACGGAGTCTTCCAGCGACCGGGCCGAGTCGGCAACCTGCGACTGGAGCTTCTTCAGCTCGTCGAGCTGCATCTCGCGATTGATGTCGGACTTGACGTCGTTGACATAACGCTGGGCCCGACCGAGCAGATGGCCAAGTGTACGGGCGACCTTGGGCAAGCGCTCCGGCCCGATCACGAGCAGGGCGACGATGCCGATCACCATCAATTCGGAAAAACCGATATCGAACATAGATTTAGTTGCTAGCTATTAGTTACTAGTTTTTAGCTAAAAGCTAACGACTAGCGACTGACGACTAGCTCTTGGTTTTTTCCTTGACTTCAACGTCGATGGTTTCGCCGACCTGCTGGGTCGGCTGTGCGTCGGCCGGCTTGGTGTCGGCGTTCGCGTTGGCGTCCTTCATGCCGTCCTTGAAGCCCTTGACGGCCCCGCCAAGATCCTGACCGACGTTACGCAACTTCTTGGTCCCGAATACCAGCATGACGATGACCAGCACGATCAGCCAGTGCCAAATGGAAAAACTGCCCATGGTTGTCTCCTAGATGCGCTTGAGCATGGGGCCGACCGGGTCCGGTCCGCCCACGATGTGGAGGTGCAGATGCGGCACTTCCTGCTGCCCTACACGACCATTGTTGATGATGACACGGAAGCCGTCGGGGCTACCTTCGGCGACCGCGATTTCGTTGGCGCGGGCGAGCATGCGGCCGAGCACCGGGGCATCCTCGGCCGTCGCCGACATCAGCGAGCTGATGTGTTTCTTGGGAATCAGCAGCACATGCACCGGACGCGCCGGGTTGATGTCGCGGAAGGCGAGCATCTCGTCGTCCTCGTAAACTTTCTGGCTGGGGATACTACCGGCAGCGATGCGGCAGAACAGGCAGTCGCTCACTTGTTGCCCCGTGCGGCTTTTTCGTCGATGCCGGAAATGCCTTCGCGGCGACGCATTTCCTGCGACACGTCCTCGATGCTCAGGCCGTAGAAGGCGAGCAGGACCAGCACGTGATAGATCACATCGGTCGATTCCCAGACGATATTCAGCTTCTTGCCATCCTTGGCCGCCATGATCAGTTCGGCGCACTCCTCGCCGATCTTCTTCAGAATAGAATCCGGGCCTTCGGAGAACAGCTTGGCGGTGTAGGACTTCTCCGGATCGGCGTTGCGGCGCGAAGCGAGCGTCTCGGAAAGGCGGTGGAGGATGTCGTGCGTGCTCATTTTGCGTAGATTTCCTTAGGGTCTTTCAGTACCGGGTCGGCGGGAACCCAGCGTTCCCCCTGCAATTCGTTGAAAAAGCAGCTTTCCCGTCCCGTATGACAGGCAATGCCGCCCACCTGTTCAATGGCCAGCAGCAAAACGTCGCCGTCGCAATCGGTGCGGATCGACTTCACCTTCTGAAAGTGGCCCGATTCCTCGCCCTTGCGCCACAACCGCTGGCGGGAACGCGACCAGTATACCGCGTTGCCGCAGCGCACCGTTTCCAGCAGCGACTTGCGATTCATGAAGGCGAACATCACCACGCGCCCATTCTCGTCCTGAGCGATCGCCGGGATCATGCCGTCGGCGTCCCACTTGAGCGCCTCCAGCCAAGGCAGGCCATTATCGAGGTCAGCCATTACAAGCGTACTTCGATACCGCGGGCAGCCATGTATTCCTTGGCCTGGCGCACCGTGTACTCGCCGAAGTGGAAGATGGATGCGGCCAGCACCGCATCGGCACGGCCTTCGCTGACGCCGTCGGCCAGATGCTGCAGATTGCCGACGCCACCGGAGGCGATCACCGGAATCTTGACGGCATCGGAGACGCCGCGGGTCAGTGGCAGATCGAAGCCGTTCTTGGTACCGTCGCGATCCATGCTGGTCAGCAGGATTTCGCCGGCGCCCAGCGCTTCGACTTTTTTGGCCCACTCGATGGCATCCAGCCCGGTATCGTTGCGGCCACCGTGAGTAAACACATGCCACGTACCCGGCGCCACCTGCTTGGCATCGATGGCGACGACGATGCATTGCGAGCCGACCTTGCTCGACGCGTCGAAGACCAGATCCGGATTCTGCACCGCGGCGGTATTCATCGACACCTTGTCAGCGCCGGCATTGAGCAGCCGCCGCACGTCCTCGACCTTGCGCACGCCACCGCCGACGGTCAGCGGGATGAAGACCTGTTCGGCGCAGGCTTCGACGATGTGCAGGATGATGTCGCGCTGGTCGCTGGACGCGGTGATGTCGAGGAAGGTGACTTCGTCGGCGCCCTGCTCGTCGTAGCGGCGGGCGATCTCGATCGGATCACCGGCATCGCGCAGATCAACGAACTTGGTGCCCTTGACGACACGACCGGCGGTGACGTCGAGACAGGGGATGATGCGCTTGGCGAGCATCAGGCGCCCAGCTCGTCGGCGAGTTCCTGCGCCGCCTTGAAGTCGAGCGAACCGTCATAGACCGCACGGCCAGCGATAGTACCGACCACGCCTTCGCCTTCCACGGCGCACAGCGCCCGGATGTCGTCGAGATTGGACAGGCCGCCGGAGGCGATAACGGGAATGGTCAGCGCCTGAGCCAGGCGCACCGTGGCCTCGATATTCAGGCCGGAGAGCATGCCGTCGCGGCCGATGTCGGTGTAGATAATCGACTCGACGCCGTAGTCCTCGTATTTTTTGCCGAGATCGACCACATCGTGGCCGGTCAGCTTCGACCAGCCATCAGTCGCCACCTTGCCGTCCTTGGCGTCGAGCCCGACGATGATGTGGCCGGGGAAGGCGACACAGGCGTCGTGCAGGAACCCGGGGTTCTTGACCGCGGCGGTACCGATGATCACGTAGGACAGGCCGCCGTCGAGGCAGGCTTCGATGGTGTCGAGGTCGCGGATACCACCGCCGAGCTGGACGGGAATCTCGTCACCGACTTCGGCCAGGATCGCCTTGATCGCCGCGGCGTTCTTCGGCTTGCCGGCGAAAGCTCCATTCAGGTCGACCAGGTGTAGCCGACGGGCCCCCTGATCGAGCCAGTGACGCGCCTGCTCGGCGGGACTCTCGGAAAACACGGTGGCCTGTTCCATCAGGCCCTGTTTGAGGCGGACACAGTGTCCGTCCTTCAGGTCAATCGCAGGAATGATCAGCATGGGGGAATCAACGGTGGGAAATTCGACAGACGCGAATCAGGGGCGCCACTCGACAAAATTCTTCAGGAGTTGCAGGCCGTCGCGGGCGCTCTTTTCAGGATGGAACTGGACCGCGAAGATATTATCCCGGCCCACTGCACAGGTAAAGGGCAGGCCATAGTCAGTCGTGCCGGTCGTCAGCGCCGGATCGACATGCTGCACGCAATAGCTGTGCACAAAATAGAAGCGCGAGCCGTCGGCAATGTCCGACCACAAGGCGTGCGGCTTCTGCCACACCTCGTTCCAGCCCATGTGTGGCACCTTCAGGCGCTCGCCCTTGGCATCGATCATCTTTTCATCCGGAAAGCGCCGGACAACTCCGGGGAAGATACCGAGACCGGGGACGTCGCCCTCCTCGCTGCGCTCGAACAACATCTGTTCGCCGACGCAGATGCCGAGGAACGGCTTGTCCTGCGCCGCCTGCAGCACGGCGGCGCGCAGACCGCGGGCATCGAGCTCGCGCATGCAGTCGGGCATCGCGCCCTGACCGGGAAAGACCACGCGCTCGGCAGCCGCGACCACGGCCGGGTCGGCCGTGACGACCACCGGCGTGGCGCCGGCGACATGTTCCAGCGCCTTCGACACCGAACGCAGGTTACCCATGCCGTAGTCGATGACGGCGATGCTCACAGCGTACCCTTGGTCGACGGCATGCAGCCGGCCATGCGCGGATCGGGAGTCACCGCCATGCGCAACGCCCGGCCGAAGGCCTTGAAGATGGTTTCCGCCTGATGATGGGCATTCTTGCCGCGCAGATTGTCGATGTGCAGCGTCATGCCGGCATGGTTGACCAGGCCGTGGAAGAATTCGGAGACCAGATCGACGTCGAACTGGCCGATCATCGCCCGCGTGAATTCGACGTTCAGTTCCAGCCCCGGCCGTCCGGACAGATCGATGACGACGCGCGACAGCGCCTCGTCCAGCGGCACGTAGCTGTGGCCGTAACGGGTCAGTCCCTTCTTGTCGCCCCAGGCCTTGGCCAGCGCCTGGCCAAAGGTGATACCGATATCCTCGACCGTGTGATGAGCATCGATATGCAGGTCGCCGTTGGCGGCGACATCGAGGTCGATCAGGCCATGGCGGGCGATCTGGTCGAGCATGTGATCGAGGAAGGGAACGCCGGTGGCGAACTTACCCTGGCCGGTACCATCGAGATCGAGACGCACGGTGATTTGCGTCTCCAGGGTGTTACGGGTGATTTCAGCTTGCCGCATGGCGAAAGGCTTCGAAAACGTTGAATCGGAGGGGCATGATACCATTTTGACTTCAATTCAAACCCGCAAAATCCCATGAGCCGCTTCTGGAGCCAGGTCGTCCGTGACCTCACCCCCTACGTGCCGGGCGAGCAGCCCAAGATCGCCAATCTGATCAAGCTCAACACCAACGAGCACCCCTGCCCGCCGTCGCCGAAGGTGCTGGCGGCGATCCAGACCGAACTGGGTGACGACGGTGCCCGCCTGCGTCTCTATCCGGACCCGAACGCCGACCTGCTGAAGACAGCCATCGCCAACCGCTATGC
>PHCU01000123.1 GCA_002842345.1 Betaproteobacteria bacterium HGW-Betaproteobacteria-12
TGGCCGGGCGCAACCAGTATCCGCCGATGGCCGGCGTGCCCGAACTGCGCCAGGCCATCGTGGACAAGGTGGCGGCGCTGTACGGCACGCGTTTCGACGTCGAATCGGAAGTCACCGTCACCGCCGGCGCGACGCAGGCCATCTTCACCGCCATCGCCGCCTTCGTCCGCCCCGGCGACGAGGTGATCGTCTTCGAGCCGGTTTACGACAGCTATGTGCCAGCCATCGAGACCGTCGGCGGCACGGCCGTCCATGCCCAGCTGCACTTCCCCGATTACGCGCCGGACTGGGCGCAGGTGCGGTCGCTGATCACGCCGCAGACGCGGATGATCATCGTCAATTCGCCGCACAACCCGACCGGCAGCCTGCTCACCGCCGCCGATCTGGATCGGCTGGCCGAACTGGTGCGCGGTACCGACATCGTGATCCTCTCCGACGAGGTGTACGAGCACATCCTGTTCGACGGCGAACAGCATGCCAGCCTGACAGGGCATGCCGAACTGGCGGCGAGCAGCATCGTCGTCTCCAGCTTCGGCAAGACCTACCACATCACCGGCTGGAAGATCGCCTACGTGGTCGGCCCGGCGGCGCTGATGGCCGAGTTCCGCAAGGTGCACCAGTTCAACGTGTTCACCGTCCATACGCCGTCGCAGCTGGCCATCGCCGAGTACATGCAGGATGCCTCGCGGCATCTCGGGCTGGCTGCCTTTTATCAGGAGAAGCGCGATTTTTTCCGCCGCCTGATGGTCGATACGTCGTTCGAGCTGCTGCCCTGTCGCGGCACCTATTTCCAGCTGGCGCGCTACGGCCATTTCTCGGATAAGCCGGACCGCGAATTCGCCGAATGGCTGACCCGCGAAGTCGGTGTCGCCGTCATTCCGGTCTCGGTGTTTTATGCCGACGGCCGCGACGACCGCGTCGTGCGCTTCTGCTTCGCCAAGCAGGAAGAGACGCTACGCGCCGGCGTCGAGCGCCTGCAGCGCGGCCTGCGCCTATGAAAATCGGCTTGACGCTGGCGTAGCGCGCCGCGAATATTCGACCTGTCGCCAACCATCCGCGGGGAGTCAGACCATGAGCATCGTTCAGGAATTCAAGGAGTTTGCCGTCAAGGGCAATGCTGTCGATCTGGCGGTCGGCGTCATCGTCGGCGCCGCTTTCGGCAAGATCGTCGACTCCATCGTCGGTGACCTGATCATGCCGCTGGTCGGCCGGGTGGTCGGCAAGCTCGACTTTTCCAACCTGTTCTTCGTCCTCGGCGACAACCCGCAGAACCTGCTGACCTTCGCCGAACTGAAGAAAGCCGGCATTCCGGTGTTCGCCTACGGCAACTTCCTGACCATCCTGGTCAACTTCGTCATCCTCGCCTTCATCATCTTCATGATGGTCAAACAGCTCAACCGCCTGCGCAAGGCCGAGCCGGCCCCGGCTCCCGAAGCGCCGCCGCCGACGCCGGAAGACGTCCTGCTGCTGCGGGAAATCCGCGATTCGCTGAAGAAGTAGGCGGTTCGCCCGGGGGGTCGAGAAAGCCGCCGTCAGGCGGCTTTCGTGCTTTCAGGCCGGAGCCCCGGTTGTTGCCGCGTCGGCAAAAACCGCCTGCCACAGCGCCCGGACTGCGGTGATGTGCAGTTCCAGCTGTTCGATCGGGATGCGTCCCTTGGGTGTGGACGACAGGCGTTTGGCATGTTGCAAACGGCGGTATTCGCGGTAGGCGTTGCCGGCGGCTTCCGCCTGTTGCCGGTCGATCAGGCCCAGCTCGCCGGCGATGCGCAGCAGCGCGATGTTGCCGAGGTTGCCGGTCAGTTCGGGGTGGCGGTGGGCGTGGCCGAGCACCAGGTACTGGACGATGAACTCGACGTCGACGATGCCGCCCGGATCGTGCTTGAGGCCGAACTCGGTTTCGCTCTTCGAGGCGTGCGCATCGATCATCTTCTGGCGCATGGCGACGACTTCCTCCCGTAGTTTGGCGAGGTCACGCTGTTGGCAGAGGATCTCGATGCGGATTTCCTCGAAGCGGGCGCCGACCGCCGGGTCGCCGGCGCAGAAACGGGCGCGGGTCAGCGCCTGGTGTTCCCAGACCCAGGCCTTGCTCAGCTGGTAGTCGCGGAAGGATTCGACGGAGACGGCGAGCAGCCCCGAGTCGCCGTTCGGGCGCAGGCGCAGGTCGGTCTCGAACAGGATGCCGGCCGAGGTCTGGCTGGACAGCCAGGTGTTCAGGCGCTGGCCGAGGCGGGTGTAGTTTTCCGGGGCGTCCTGGTCGGCGTCATCGTAGACATAGACGAGATCGAGGTCCGAGGCGTAGCCCAGTTCCTTGCCGCCCATCTTGCCGTAGCCGATGACGGCGAATTTCGGCGTCGGGCAGTGGCGGTTCTTGATCTTGCTCCAGACCAGCGGCAGCGTTTCCTGGACGATGGTGTCGGCCAGTTCGGTCAGGTGGTCGGACAGCCGCTCGATGGTCTGCAAACCGGCCAGGTCCTGGGCCAGCAGGCGGAACACCTGGCCGTGATGCACCTCGCGCAGGATATCCATCTCGCGTTCGGTGTCGCCGGCATGGTCGGCCAGATTGCGCCGCAGGTTGTCGCGGAAACCGGCCCAGTCGGTGGCGATGTCGTACAGCCGCGGGTCGAGCAGTTCGTCGAGCAGCAGCGGGTGGCGGTTGAGATAGTCGGCCGCCCAGTTGGAGGCGCACATCATGTCGGCGACCCGGCGCAGGGCCATCGGGTACTGCTGCAGCAGGGCCAGGTAGGCGCCGCGGCGGGCGATGTTCTCGAGGAAGTTGAGGCCGCGCACCAGGGTCACGTCGGGATTGGCGCTGGCCCCGGCGGCCTCGATCAGGCGCGGCGCGACGGCGTCGAAGCGCAGCCGGTTGGGACTCGGCAGCTGCAGGTAGCGGTTGGCGGCGCGCAGCTCGGCGAGGCGGGCGATGGCCTCCCTGGGGTGGCGGAAGCCGAGATTGCCGAAGGCCTCGATCGCCGTTTCCTCATCCAGTTGACCGAGCCACAGGCCGGTCAGCGGATGCTCGCCGGCCTCGGGGTCGGAGAAGATTTCCTCGAAATGGCGGCTGACCTTTTGCCGATGCCCGTCGAGCACTACCATCATCGCCGGCCAGTCGGCGAAATCCATGCTCTGGGCGATGACCGCACGCGCCTCCGCATCCTCCGGCAGCATGTGCGTCTGCTTGTCGTCGACGTACTGCAGGCGGTGTTCGAGGCGGCGCAGGAAGATATAGGCCTGGCGCAGCTCGACCTCGCTGTCGGCCGGCAGCAGCTTGCGTTCGACCAGCAGTTTCAGCACCGACAGCGTCGGGCGGATCTGCAGCGCCGGGTCGCGGCCGCCGCGGATCAGCTGGAACACCTGGGCGATGAATTCGATCTCGCGGATGCCGCCGGGGCCGAGCTTGACATGGCCGACCATTTCCTTGCGCGCGACTTCGCGGCGGATCTGCGCATGCAGGTCGCGCATGGCGTTGATGGCGCCGAAATCGAGGTATTTGCGGAAGACGAAGGGCCGGGAAATCTTGCGCAGGGCGTCCATCCATTCGCCGATCGCCTGGCCGGCGGCGTTAGCCCCGGCATTCATGACGCGCGCCTTGATCCAGGCGTAGCGCTCCCACTCGCGGCCCTGGGTGATGAAGTAGTTTTCCAGCGCATCGAGCGAGCAGACCAGCGGCCCGGAGTCGCCGTTCGGGCGCAGGCGCATGTCGACGCGGAACACCTGGCCGTCGGCGGTCAGGTCGCCGAGCGCCTGGATCACCCGTTTGCCCAGGCGGGTGAAGAAATCGTAGTTGTCGATCGACTTCGGCCCGGCCGTTTCGCCTTCCTCCGGATAGACGAAGATGTAATCGACGTCCGAGGAAACGTTCAGTTCGCGCCCGCCGAGCTTGCCCATGCCGATGATCAGCAGGCGTTGCGGCCGGCCGGCGCGGTCGAGCGGTTCGCCGTAGGTGGCGGCGAGCTGGCGGTGGTAGTGGTCGAGAGCGAAATTGGTGGTGACGTCGGCGAGCAGGGTCATGCTTTCCACCACTTCGTCGAGCGGCGCCAGGCCGACCAGGTCGCGCAGCGTGATATGGGCCATGGCGTGCTGGCGCAGGCAACGCAGCGCCGACTTGACTGCCGCATCGTCGGTGAAATCGGCGTGCAGCGGCGCCAGCAGTTGGTCTTCGCCGAGCGGTTCGAGCCAGCTGGTGGCCAGTTTGGCGATCAGCGCCGGGCGGGATTGCAGCAGATTGCGCAGATACTGGCTATGGTCGAGGGCGCGCTGCCAGCGGAGGTCGGGGAGTGGGGTCATGTTTGCTCGCTCGGCCAGCGGGCCGAAAAGGATAGAATCCGCTTTTTGATGAATTTCGATTGTAGTGATCTATTCAGCCATCTGGCAAAACGGTTGCGCCCGTGACTGAGCCGGCGGAACACCGCGCCGCCACGCCTTCGCCGGTCCGCGCCGCCCTTTACTATCGCCTGCACTGGCTGTGGCCGACGCTGGCCCGGCCGGCCCTGGGGCGCGGCCTGCGCCTGCTCGCCTGGGGCGCCTTTGCCGCCTGGCTGCTGTTCGCCCTGCTGGTGCTCGTGCTGCGCTACGGCGTGCTGCCGCACGTCGGCGATTACAAGGCGGACATCGAGCAGGCGGCGACGCGCGCCATCGGCCAGGACGTCACCATCGGCAGTATCGAGGCGCGTTGGCAGGGGTTGAACCCGGATCTGGTGCTGGCCGACGTGCGCGTGCTCGATGCCCGCGGCGAACCGGCCTTCACGCTGGCCCGCGTCGAAAGCGTGCTGTCCTGGCAGAGCCTGTGGCGCCTGCGGCCGACGCTGGCGCTGCTCGCCTTCGACGGCCCGGTGCTGCACGTCCGTCGCGAGGTCGATGGGCGGTTGACGGTGGCCGGCATCGCCGCCGAGGGCGAGAGCGACCCGGCGGTCGCCGAATGGGTGCTCGGGCAGAAACGCATCCGCATCCGCGATGCCACCATCGTCTGGGAAGACCGTTTGCGCGCGGCGCCGCCGCTGATCCTCGAAGACTTGCAATTCGCCCTCGACAACCGCGGCCGGCGCCACCGCTTCGGCCTGTCGGCGGCGCCGCCGGCGGCGCTGGCCGACCGGCTCGACATCCGCGGCGAAGTCGTCGGCGATCTCGGCGAAGCGCTCGAGACGCTGGCCGGCAAGATCTTCGTCCAGCTCGACTATGCCGATCTGGCCGGCTGGCGGCCCTGGGTCGATTACCCGCTCGACCTGCCGCAGGGGCGCGGCGCGCTGCGCGTCTGGGGCGATCTGGAGGATGCTGGCGGCAGCCTGACCGCCGACCTGGCCCTGGAAGAAGTCCGGCTGCGCCTCGGTCGCAAGTTGCCGGAACTTGACCTGGCCAGCCTGCGCGGCCGCCTGGAAGGGCGTTACAAGGTCGGCGAATGGTCGGTGCGCGGGCGCAAGGTGGAACTGCTGACCCGCCAGGGCGTGCGCATCGCGCCGACCGACTTCCTCGTCGAATGGCGGCAGGATCCGGACAGTGCGGTGATCAACGGCAGTGCCAGCGCCAGCTTCCTCGATCTCGGCATCCTGGCCAGCCTGGCCGCGCATGTGCCGCTCGATGCGCGCAGCCGCAGCCTGCTGCAGAAACACCGGCCGCAGGGACGGATTTCCGAGCTGCGCGCCAGCTGGGGCGTCGACGGCGAGGTGCTTCGCCGGTATGCGCTGAAGGCCGGTTTCTCCGGGCTGGGCATGTTGCCCGGCGGCTATTTTCCCGGGGCCAGCGGGCTGAATGGCCGCCTCGAACTGAGCGAGAAGGGCGGCGACCTGATTCTCGATGCCGGGCGCTCGACCTTGTCGCTGCCGGCCGTTTTCCCCGAACCTGACATCGCCCTCGATGAATTGAAGGCCAATGCCCACTGGACAGTCGGCGACAGTGGCATCGACATTCGACTGGCCCGCCTGGCCTTCGCCGGCCCCGATGCCGCCGGCGCCGCCTACGGCAGCTACCGGTTCACCGGCGATGGGCCGGGCGAGATCGACCTGCAGGCCACGGTCGACCGCGCCGACGGGCGCGCCGTCTGGCGCTACATGCCGCATGCCGTCAATGCCGATGCGCGCGCCTGGCTGCGCCGCGGCATCGTCGGCGGGCGCGGTTACGACGGCAAGCTGATCCTCAAGGGCAAGCTTGCCGATTTCCCCTTCCGCGACGGTCAGAGCGGCCAGTTCATCGTCACCGCCAAGGCCGCCGGGGCCAGCGTCGACTATGCCGATGGCTGGCCGGCCATCGACGGCATCGATGCCGACATGAGCTTCGGCATCGGCATGCAGATCGCCGCCAGCAAGGGGCGCATTCTCGGTGCCCGGCTGTCCGGCGTCGCGGTCGAGATTCCCGATTTCGAATCGCTCGAGGAAATGTTGCTGGTCCGCGGGGTGGCCGAGGGGCCGACCGGCGAATTCCTGCGCTTCATCGACCAAAGCCCGGTGGCCGAGAGCATCGACCGCTTCACCGATGGCATGAAGGCGAAGGGCAACGGCCGCCTCGATCTCGAACTCGACATTCCGCTGCGCCACGCCCGCGACACCAAGGTGCGCGGCCAGTACCGCTTCCAGAACAACGAAGTGGAACTGCTTGCGGGCCTGCCGCCGCTGACCCAGGTCAATGGCCTGCTGGCGCTGACTGAATCGACGATCACCGCCCCGGACATCGCCGGCCGCGTCTTCGGCGGCCCGCTCAAGGTGCAGGTGCGCAATGCCGGCGACAAGGTCGAGGTGCTGGCCACGGGCAGCGCCGCCATCGGCGAAGTGAGCCGCCACTTCGCTTGGCCGCTGGTCGACCAGTTGAGCGGCACGACGGCCTGGCGGGCCGATATCGGCATCCGCAAGCGGGCGGCCACGGTGCTCGTCACCTCGGATCTGCTCGGCATCAGTTCGCCGCTGCCCGAACCGCTGAACAAGAACGCCACGACGCCGTTGCCGCTGCGCGTCGAACGGACCGCCCTCGACGGCGGGCGCGAGCAGTACGTCATCACGCTGGGCGAAATCGGGCGCGGTACCGTCATCCGCAACCCGGAAGCCTGGGAACGCGGCGTGTTGACGGTCGGCGCCGCCGAGGCGCGGCTACCGGACAAGGGGCTGGCCATTCGCATCGCCGCGCCGCGCATCGATGCCGATGCCTGGCGCAATTTCCTGCCGCAGGAGGGGGCGGCGAGCGGCGGCACCGGGCAGGGCGACGGCCTGGATATCGCCCTGGTCGCCCTGAGCACGCCGCAACTGCACCTGATGGGGCGCGACTATCACCAGGTGGACATCAAACTGCAGCCGGACGATGGCGGCTGGCGCATCGGTCTCGATACGCGCGAAGCCGCCGGCGACATCCTCTGGCGCAGCGCCGGCGAAGGCTGGGTCGAGGGCCGCTTCCGCCGCCTGTACATCCGTCCGGCGGCGGAGACCGAGGTGGCGCCGGGCGACGACAGCCTGATCGACTCGCTGCCGGGCATGAGCCTCGTCGTCGACGATTTCCGCGTTGGCGACAAGCTGCTCGGCAAGCTCGAAGTCAAGGCGCAGAACACGCGCGGTGCCTGGCGTCTCGATCAACTGAGCCTGCACAATCCCGATGCGACGCTGACCGGCAAGGCGGTGTGGGCCAACACCGGCCGTCACCAGACGCAGCTCGAATTCGACCTGGTCGCCCGCGACGCCGGCAAGCTGCTCGGCCGCCTCGGCTATGTCGACGCCGTCCGCCGCGGCACCGCCAAGCTGGCCGGCAACCTGCGCTGGAACGGGCCGCTGACCGGCATCCATTACCCGTCGCTGAGCGGGCAGATGGATGTCGGCGCCGAAAAGGGCCAGTTCAACAAGCTCGAACCGGGGGTCGGCAAGCTGCTCGGCCTGATCTCGCTGCAGTCGCTGCCGCGCCGGCTGACCCTGGATTTTCGCGATATTTTCAGCGACGGCCTGGCCTTCGACAGCATCGAAAGCAAGCTGTCCGTCGACCAGGGCATCATGCGCACCGTCGAGCCGCTGCGCATCTTCGGGCCGGCGGCGCAGATCGAGATGGAGGGGGTGACCGACCTGCGCCACGAAACTCAGGATCTGCGCGTCGTCGTCCGCCCGGAAGTCGGCGGCCTGGCCGCGGTCGGTGCTGCCGCCCTGGTCAATCCGGCGGTCGGTGCCGCCGCCCTGGTGGCCAATACGGTGCTGCGGAAACCGCTGAACCGGCTGTTCAGCTACCGCTATCATGTGACCGGAACCTGGAGTGACCCGCAGGTCGACAAGGCGGGGCAGTCCGAAGAGCCCAGGCCCGAAACCAAAGAAGGAGCCCGACCGTGAACAAGCAGAATTGCCGCATCGCCGCCCTGCAGATGGTCTCGGGGCCGCGCGTCGGCGACAACCTGAAGGTCGCCGGCCACCTCGTCCTCGAAGCCGTGGCCCAGGGCGCCCAACTGGTGGTCTTGCCGGAATACTTTCCGGTGATCGGCGCCGTCGATGCCGACCGCGTCCGCGCCCGCGAGCAGTTCGGTCACGGGCCGATCCAGGACTGGCTGGCGGAAACCGCGGCCCACCACGGCATCTGGATCGTCGCCGGGTCGCTGCCGCTGGCCGCTGCGGTGCCCGACAAGATGCGCAACGCGACGCTGGTCTACGACGCGCAGGGCGTCTGCATCCAGCGCTACGACAAGATCCACCTGTTCGGTTTCAGCAAGGGCGACGAACACTATGACGAAGCCGCCTTCATCGAAGCCGGCGATCAGCCGGTGGCCATCGACACGCCGTTCGGCCGCATCGCCCTGTCGATCTGCTACGACCTGCGTTTCCCCGAGCTCTACCGGGCGCTCGCCCCGGTCGACCTGATCCTGGTGCCGGCCGCCTTCACCGACACCACCGGCCGCGCCCACTGGGAAATCCTGTTGCGCGCCCGCGCCATCGAGAACCAATGCTACCTGCTGGCGGTCGGACAGGGAGGCCGCCACGAGAGCGGACGGCTGACGCACGGCAACAGCATGATCATCGACCCCTGGGGCGAAATCCTCGACCGCAAGCTGAAGGGGCCGGGCATCGCCATCGCCGATCTCGACCACGCCCGCATTGCCGAAATCCGCCAGAGCCTGCCCGCCCTGGCGCACCGGAAGCTGTAATGAACACTGAATTGTTCGACGCCAAGATCCCGAGACGCTGCTCACTCGCAGTCGCCACCCGGTCTTCGCCTTTCTCAGCGTATCGGCGCCACCGCGTCGAGACGCCCTCTGGAGCCCAAGCATGACCCCCAATATCCTGGCGCAAGCCGAATCCCTGCTGCTGGAACCCTTCGCCCTGAGCGAGGCCGACCTGTCGCGGACCTTCGGCCAGATCCTGACGCATCAGGTCGACTACGCCGACCTCTATTTCCAGTACTCGCGCTCCGAGGCCTGGAGCCTCGATGAAGGCATCGTCAAGTCGGGCAGCTTCAACATCGACCAGGGCGTCGGCGCGCGCGCCATCTCCGGCGAGAAGACGGCCTTCGCCTACTCCGACGACATCAGCCTGCGCGCCTTGAGCGACGCCGCCGGAGCTGTCCGCGCCATCGCCGCCGCCGGCCAGGCGGCGCGCGTCCCGGCGCTGCAGCGCGGCGCCGGCAGCCCGCTGCTGTACGTGCCGCACGACCCGATCGCCTCGCTGCCGGCCGAGGCCAAGGTCAAGCTGCTCGAACGCCTGGAAGGCTTTGCCCGCGCCATCGATCCGCGCGTCGTCCAGGTCATGGCCTCGCTTGCCGGCGAGTACGAAGTGATCCTCGTCGCCGGCTCCGACGGTCGTCTGGCCTCCGATATCCGGCCGCTGGTGCGCTGTTCCATTTCCGTCATCGTCGAGGAGAACGGCAAGCGCGAACAGGGCTCGGCCGGCGGCGGCGGGCGCTTCGACTTCGCCTATTTCACCGACGACGTGCTGCAGCGCTATGCCCGCGAAGCCGTGCACCAGGCGATCACCAACCTCCACGCCGACGCCGCGCCGGCCGGGCAGATGACCGTCGTCCTCGGCTCCGGCTGGCCCGGCATCCTGCTCCATGAAGCCGTCGGCCACGGCCTGGAAGGCGACTTCAACCGCAAGGGCAGTTCGGCCTTCACCGGCCGCGTCGGCCAGCGTGTCGCCGCCAAGGGCGTCACCGTCATCGACGACGGCACCATCGCCGACCGCCGCGGCTCGCTCAACATTGACGACGAGGGCAACCCGACCCAGCGCACCGTGCTGATCGAGGACGGCATCCTCAAGGGCTACATGCAGGACAGCCTGAATGCCCGCCTGATGGGCGTCGGCCCGACCGGCAACGGGCGGCGCGAATCCTTCGCCCACCTGCCGCTGCCGCGCATGACCAACACCATGATGCTGGCCGGCGCGCACGATCCGCAGGAAATCATCAAGTCGGTGAAAAAGGGCATCTATGCCGCCAACTTCGGCGGTGGCCAGGTTGACATCACCAGCGGCAAGTTCGTTTTCTCGATGAGCGAGGCCTATTTGATCGAGGACGGCAAGATCACCCGGCCGATCAAGGGGGCGACGCTGATCGGCAACGGCCCGGATGCGATGACCCGCATTTCGATGATCGGCAACGATCTGAAACTCGATCCTGGCGTCGGCACCTGCGGCAAGGATGGCCAGAGCGTGCCGGTCGGCGTCGGCCAGCCGACCTTGCGTATTGATGGACTGACGGTTGGTGGCACGGCATAATGACTAGATATTTTGCCGGAGGTCATTATGCGTCGTGGATTGGTTGTGCTGGCAGGCTTGCTCGTTTCTGCTTCGGTGTACGCCCAGGCACCCTCACCGCAGGAGCGCCTGAAGGCCATCGCCGCTGATCCGGTTGCCCTGCGCGCGGCCGTCGACGGCGGCAAGAAGGTCACCTTTTTCTGTGCCAACTGCCACGGTGAAGACGGCATCAGCAAGACGCCCGACGTGCCCAACCTGGCCGGCCAGAACCCGGCCTACCTGCTCGAACAGATTCGCAAATTCGGCAGCGGTGAGCGCAAGGACCAGTTCATGCAGGGCCTGATCAAGGTACTGAAGGACGAAGAGCGCCTGCAGGTAGTGCACTACTACGCCAGCATGCCGGTGGCGCCGTCCAAGGCCAATGCGGCGCTGGCGGCGCAGGGCAAGGAGTTGTTCGGCAAGCTGTGCGTCCGCTGCCACGGCGACAAGGCGCGCGGCGACGAACTCTTCCCGCGCCTGGCCGGGCAGAAGGTTCCTTACCTGCAGACGACGATCCAGCGCTACCGCGACGGTACCGGCATCCGCAACAACCAGCTGATGGCCATCGCCACCTCGACCCTGAAGAACGAGGACGTCACCGCCATCGCCAACTACCTGACGCAACTGCCCTGAAACTAGCTTGGCGCACCGCTTCGCCGCATTGGCAGGAAGCGGTGGCCAACGTCGGGCTAAGGCCGATTTGCGGCCGCGGCTACGCTGCCAGGATGGACGACCGGTACCGGCTCAGCCCCCGCGCTTTTCATACAAACCGACAACAATCTCCATTTCCTCGAGGATGCGCTCGCTGGTTGTTGCCACCGCGATGAGCGCCCGTTTGTCGCCGCCGGTCTTCTGGTTCAGCGCGTTTTCAAAGAACAGCCGCTGCTGCTGGACCAGTTGCAGAGCATCGACGATCTGCGGCGTATTCGAAGGTGCCGACGTCAGTTCCTGGTGAGCGGCAGAAAAATCCTTGCGCGCCTTTTCCAGTTCGCTGGCGCTGGCTGCATCGCCGATGCCCCACGCCATCGCCTGGTAGAACTTGGCCATCCGCTGCGACAGCATGCGCTGGCGTCCCGAGATATTGACCAGCCGTCCGCTGGTCGTCGTCGACAGCTTTTCCAATTGCACCGTGCCTTCATGGGCCAGGGCGAGGACCTGCTCCGACAATTCGAGCACCTTGCGGCCATTGGCTGGCGACGGCGCGGCGCCCAATAGCACATCCTTGTAGGCCAGCCAGACCTTTTCCAGCTTCATGTAGGTGGCCTTGATCTCCGGCGTCGAGCCGTAGTTTTTCAGTTCGACCAATTGCCGGTCGAACTGGGCGATCGAAATATCCAGCAACTTCTTCGAGCGCTCGACTTCTATCTGTTGACCGATCTGGAAATAAGCCTTGGCCATACGCTGCGACAGCATGCGCTCGCGGCCGGCTTTGTTGATCGCCGAATGGAGGTCACCGATTTGCGCCAGGGCTTCGCCGCCGATCGCCAATAGGCCAAACGTCAGCAGCAGTCTCCACAAGGGTTTCATGAATTCTCCGGGATCGACAGGCGTGATTCGAGGAGGTGGAATTTATGGGCAGCCCGGCCGCGACTCCATGATGTTCATCAATATTGTCGGGACTGTTTGGCCGGGGTGGCTCGTGCCTGCCGCAATGCCTTGTTGCTACTGGATTTTGCCGGGTTAATTTGTGAGAATGCCGGGCTCCAGGCAATTTTGAACAGGGCAGGCCATGACGCTGCAGAACAAACCCAACACCGACGACGTTCGCATCAAGGAAATCAAGGAACTGGTCCCGCCGGCCCACGTTTTCCGCGAATATCCGGTTTCCAACCGCGCCGCCCAGACCACCTACACTGCCCGCCAGGCCATCCACCGCATCCTGCACGGCGCCGACGACCGCCTGCTGGTCGTCATCGGCCCCTGTTCCATCCACGACTACGCCGTGGCCATGGACTACGCCAGGAAGCTGGCCAAGGAAGCCGAGAAATACCAGGAAGACCTGGTCATCCTGATGCGCGTCTATTTCGAGAAACCGCGCACCACGGTCGGCTGGAAGGGCCTGATCAACGACCCGCGCCTCGACAACACCTTCCGCATCAACGAAGGCATCCGCCTGGCTCGGCGCCTGCTGCTCGAAATCAACGAGCTCGACCTGCCCTGCGCCACCGAATTCCTCGACACCATCACCCCGCAATACACCGCCGACCTGATCGCCTGGGGCGCCATCGGCGCCCGCACCACCGAGTCGCAGGTG
>PHCU01000291.1 GCA_002842345.1 Betaproteobacteria bacterium HGW-Betaproteobacteria-12
CGAACTCAATGGCCGCATCGTCGCCGATCCCAATGCCGGCGGCCGGGTGCAGACTTTCCAGAGCGGGCGGATCGAGGCCGGCCCGAACGGGCTGGCCGTGCTTGGTCAACAGGTCAGCAAAGGGCAAATTCTGGCCTGGCTGCAACCAGCTGCAACAGCCCTCGAACGCGGTACTCAGCAGTCTGCCCTGGCCGAATTGGCTGCGCAGGAAAGCGTTCTCGAACGCCGCATGGCGCGGCTCCTGCAACTGGAAGGCAGCGTCCCGCAGAAAGACATCGAGCAGGCGGAGATCGAACTCGCCGCGTTCAAGAAACGTAAAAATGCGGTGGGTGGCAGCCTCGGCCGCGAAGCCTTGGTCGCACCGGTGAGCGGCGTGGTCAGTGCGGCCAACGTCGCGGTCGGCCAAGTGGTCGATGCGCAGGCGGTGGTCTTCGAGGTCGTCGATCCGAAGCGGCTGGCGGTCGAGGCCATGGCCTACGACCCGCTGTTGCTCGACGGACTGACCAAGGCCAGCGCCCCGATTGCCGGCGGCCTTCTCGACCTCGCCTTCGTCGGCTTGGGACGCACCTTGAAGGAACAGGCCATGCCGGTGCTGTTCCGGGTCGAAACGCCGAAAAATGGCGCCCTGCCCGCCGTCGCGGTCGGCCAAACCCTGAAGGTTCTGGCGCAAACCAAGGCCCGCCAAGCTGGTGTGGCGATTCCCGCCGCCGCCGTGGTGCGCAATGCGGCCAATGAATCGGTGGTCTGGGTGCATGAAAGCGCCGAGCGCTTCGTTTCCCTCAAAGTCAAGGCGGCGGCCCTGGACGGTCATTCGGTGGTCGTGACCGACGGCCTGAACGGCGGTGAACGCGTCGTCGTTCAGGGCGCTGCTTCCCTGGCGCAGATTCGCTAAGGGGACGCCGTGTTCGACTTCATTATCAATGCGAGTCTCAAACAGCGCCTGATCGTACTGGGCGTTTCGCTCTTGCTGATCATCTACGGGGCGCTGACCGTGCGCCAGATGCCGGTGGACGTTTTCCCCGACCTCAACAAACCGATGGTCACGCTGATGACCGAAGCCGGCGGTATGGCGCCGGAAGAGGTCGAGCAACTGATCACCTTCCCCGTCGAATCGGCCATGAACGGCATGCCGGGCGTGACGCGGGTGCGCTCGGTGTCGGGGATCGGCCTGTCGGTAGTCTATGTCGAGTTCGAGTGGGGCAGCGAAATCTATCGCAACCGGCAGCAGATCTCCGAGCGCCTGAACCTGGTGCGCGAGCAGTTGCCGCAGGGCATCGTGCCGCAGATGGGGCCGATCTCGTCGATCATGGGCGAGATCCTGCTAATCGCCCTGCCGGCCGATCCTGAAAAAGCCAGCCCGATGCAAGTCCGCGAATACGCCGACTGGGTCATGCGACCGCGGCTATTGACCATCCCCGGCGTCGCCCAGGTCATTCCGATCGGCGGCCAGGTCAAGCAATACCGGGTCGAACCCGATCTGGCCCGCCTGCAGGCGGTCGGCGTCACGCTGGCCGAACTGGAAGCGGCGCTGAAGAACTTCGGCGGCAATACGGCCGGCGGCTTCGTCGATGCCGGCGGTCGTGAATACCTGATCCGCAACATCGGCCGGACGACCCGGCTGGTCGACCTGCAGAACCAGCCGGTGGCGACGCGCAACGGCCAGCCCATCCTGTTGCGCCAGGTGGCTGCCGTCACCTTTGCCGCCGGTGTCAAACGCGGCGACGCCAGCTTCAAGGGCAAGCCGGCCGTCATCCTTTCGGTGCAGAAGCAGCCGACGGCCGATTCGGTCGAATTGACCCGTGCCGTCGAACAGGCCATGGCCGAAATGGGCAAGAGCCTGCCGCAGGGAGTCGAC
>PHCU01000292.1 GCA_002842345.1 Betaproteobacteria bacterium HGW-Betaproteobacteria-12
CACCGCCGAACCGGAGCCGGCCAAGCCGCGCGCCGACGGCCTGCCGACCTACGACGTCAACCTGATCGGCGAATACAACATCGCCGGCGAGTTCTGGCATGTCGCGCCGCTGTTCGACGAACTCGGCCTGCGCATCCTGTGCACGCTGTCCGGCGATGCCCGCTTCCACGAGGTGCAGACCATGCACCGCGCCCAGGTCAACATGGTGGTCTGCGCCAAGGCGCTCTTGAACGTCGCGCGCAAGATGCAGGACAGTTTCGGCATTCCCTTCTTCGAAGGCAGCTTCTACGGCGTCGCCGACGTCTCCGCCGCGCTGCGCGACTTCGCCCGGCTGATCGGCGACCCCGACCTGATCGCCCGCACCGAGGTGGTCATCGCCCGCGAGGAGGCCAAGGCCCACGCCGCCCTCGAACCCTGGCGCGCCCGCCTGAAAGACAAGCGGGTGCTGCTGTACACCGGCGGCGTCAAGTCGTGGTCCATCGTCTCGGCGCTGCAGGATCTCGGCATGAAGGTCGTCGCCACCGGCACCAAGAAGTCCACGGAAGAGGACAAGGCGCGCATCCGCGAACTGATGGGCGAGGACACCAAGATGATCGACGACGGCAGCCCGAAAGCCCTGTTGTCGACCTACCACGAATACAAGGCCGACATCCTGATCGCCGGCGGCCGCAATCTCTACACGGCCCTGAAGGCGCGCATCCCCTTCCTCGACATCAACCAGGAACGCGAATTTGGCTACGCTGGTTACGCCGGCATGAGCGAACTGGCGCGGCAGCTGGCGCTGTCGATGGAAAGCCCGGTCTGGGCGGCGGTGCGCAAGCCGGCGCCGTGGGCCAAGCAGAGCGGGCCGGGGAGCGTGCTGGCGGCGTGATGGGCAGCGCTCGCCTTCCCTGAGAGAAATGCTGCGCTACCGGTAATTCGCCGGTAACAAATTTCCCGCATTATCAGCGCCTTCAGGTGGCACGAGTACTGTGGCCGGGCCGAGTGGTCGCGGGCTGCAGTCAAGACAAGTGGAGCCGACTCCCCAGCCGCCGTAGCTGCATCCTCAAAGGAGAAGACGGGAATGAATCTGACATTGCTTGGCGGCGAGCGAAGCTGCCATATGGTGATTGCCGGTAAGGTCACCGAAGAATTTTCGGCCCAACTCGAGGCGGGCCTCATTGGCGCCATGCGCCGCTATCCCCGTTTGACCGTTGATCTCTCCGGCGTCGCCGAGATCGACCATTTCGGCCTGCGTCTTCTCGCCTTGATGCAGAACCTGGGCGGCAAGGAAGTGGCGATCGTCGCCACTTCGCCGGCTGTGGACAGGGCGTCTGCTCCCAACGCTGGCGTTCGGCAATTGCATTAGGACTCTGGCGGCGGCGCCGGTTGGCCGGCGCCTTCTGACGCCTCGTCCAGCCCCCAGTCGCCCCACAGGTACCAGTCCTCGCCGAGCAGCTCGGCCGGGTGCTGGGTGCGACCGGAACCGTTGCCGCAGCCGAGGTCGTCGGCAGCGCAGTAGCGGTCGCAGCCCCAGCAGATGCGTGGGGTGCTTCAGCGGCAGCGGTAATTTCTTGGCCATGCTCAACGCGCCAGACCGGAAGCCGGCCGATCACCCCGCGTCCTGGCTATCACCGCGCCATCCCTTGCTGGCCGCTCTGCTGGATGCACTCCATGCCGCCCATCACCGTCAGGTTGGCTTCTTCCATGCAGGTCAGGGCGGCCAGGGCGCCACGGCCGGCGGCTGTTCCTTCGACGAGGCGCAGATCGCGCTGCTGCCGATCGCCGACGTCGCCCACATCGTGCACGGCCCGATCGCCTGCGCCGGCTCCTCCTGGGACAACCGCGGCACGCGCTCGAGCGGCGTCACGCTG
>PHCU01000007.1 GCA_002842345.1 Betaproteobacteria bacterium HGW-Betaproteobacteria-12
GAAGCGCGCAAGGAGTACCGCGGTGCCCACGTTCGCGACGATGCGCCGGATACCGCCGAGTTCCCGAACGGCCGTAACGACAAGGAGTGGATGAAGCAGACCCTGTTCTCGCCGGTCGACAATTCCATCACCTACAAGCCGGTGAACATGCAACCCCTGACCGTCGAGCCTGTCGCGCTCAAGACGCGCTCGTACTAATTGGAGTTGAAAATGAGCAAACGCATGGTTCAATTCAGCATCTATCGCTACGATCCGGACAAGGACGACGCGCCCTACATGCAGGACATTTCGGTCGAAGTCGAGCCGACCGACCGCAAGCTGCTGGATGCGCTGACCAAGCTGAAGGCCAAGGACGACGCGATTTCCTATCGTCGCTCCTGCCGCGAAGGGGTCTGTGGTTCCGATGCCATGAACATCAACGGCAAGAACGGCCTGGCCTGCCTGACCGATATCGACAGCCTGAAGCAGCCGATCGTGCTGCGTCCGCTGCCGGGTCTGCCGGTCATCCGCGACCTGATCGTCGATATGACCCAGTTCTTCAAGCAGTACCACTCGATCAAGCCCTACTTGATCAACAACGATCCGCCGCCGGAGCGCGAGCGCCTGCAGTCGCCGGAAGATCGCGAAGAGCTGAACGGCCTCTACGAGTGCATCCTCTGTGCCTGCTGCTCGACCTCCTGCCCGTCGTTCTGGTGGAACCCGGACAAGTTCGTCGGCCCGGCCGGCCTGTTGGCGGCCTACCGCTTCATCGCCGACACGCGTGACCAGGCAACCAACGAGCGCCTCGACAATCTCGAGGATCCGTACCGCCTGTTCCGTTGCCACACCATCATGAACTGCGTAGACGTCTGTCCGAAGGGTCTCAATCCGACCCAGGCGATCGGCAAGATCAAGGACATGATGGTCCGTCGCGCGGTTTGATGGAACGGGCTGACTACGAGCGTCTGCGCTGGCGCTGCATCCGACGGGCACTGCTCGAACTCGATATCGCGCTGACGCGCTTTCTCGATAACGGGTTCGAGCAGTTGAGCGACGAGCAGCAAGTGGCGTTCGCCGAGCTGGCCGATATGGAGGATCACGATCTCTGGTACCTGATCAGTGGTCAGGAAGAGACCGATGATCCTCGCTACGCGCCCATCGTGGCGCTGCTTCGTAAGAGTTGAGTAAGGTTGGCGGCGTAATTTTCGAACGTTGACCGTAATTTTGGCAGTGCAGTGATAACCAACACCTGACAAGGGAAAAATCCATGACGACCGAACGCAAGGCAACCCTGAGCATCGACGGACAAGCGCCCGTTGATTTCCCGATCATGTCCCCGACGCACGGCAACGACTGCGTCGATATCCGCACCCTGGGTGGCAAGACCGGTCTGTTTACCTACGACTCCGGTTTTCTGTCTACCGCCAGCTGCAAATCCAAGGTCACCTTCATCGATGGCGACAAGGGCGAGCTGCTGTACCGCGGTTACCCGATCGAGCAATTGGCCGAAAACTGCAACTTCCTGGAAGTCACCTACCTGCTGAAGAACGGCGAACTGCCGAATGCCAAGCAGAAGACTGATTTCGAAACCACCATCAAGAAGCACACGATGGTGCATGAGCAACTGACCAAGTTCTACTCCGGCTTCCGCCGCGACGCCCACCCGATGGCCGTCATGACCGGTGTCGTCGGCGCGCTGTCCGCCTTCTACCACGATGCGATGGACTTCTCCGACGTCGAGCACCGCAACATCAGCTTCAACCGCCTCGTTGCCAAGATGCCGACCATCGTCGCCATGGCCTACAAGTACAACACCGGGGCGCCGTTCATGTATCCGGACAACGATCTGGACTACACCGCCAACTTCATGCGCATGATGTTTGGCAACCCGTGCGAGAAGTACGTGCCGAACCCGGTGCTGGTCAACGCGCTGGACACCATCTTCACGCTGCACGCCGATCACGAGCAGAACGCCTCGACCTCGACGGTGCGTCTGGCCGGTTCGTCCGGTGCCAATCCGTTTGCCTGTATCGCTGCCGGTATCGCCTGTCTGTGGGGCCCGGCGCACGGCGGTGCGAACGAAGCCTGCCTGCAGATGCTGGAAGAAATCGGCGACGTCTCCAAGGTTGGCGAATACATCAACCGCGCCAAGGACAAGAACGATTCCTTCAAGCTGATGGGCTTCGGTCACCGCGTCTACAAGAACTTCGACCCGCGCGCCAAGCTGATGCGCAAGGTCTGCTTCGATGTCCTCTCCGAACTCGGTCTGGAGAACGACCGCCTGTTCAAGCTGGCCATGGAACTGGAAAAGATTGCCCTGGAAGATCCGTACTTCGTCGAGAAGAAGCTCTACCCGAACGTCGACTTCTACTCCGGCATCGTCCAGAAGGCGATTGGCATCCCGACCGAAATGTTCACCTGCATCTTCGCGCTGGCCCGTACGGTCGGCTGGATGACGCAGTGGGAAGAAATGATCACCGATCCGGAATACAAGATCGGTCGTCCGCGCCAGTTGTACATGGGCGCTGCCAAGCGCGACGTCGTACCGCTCGCCCAACGCGGCTAATATGCGAAATAAGGGCGGCCGGCTGGTCGCCCTTTTTTTAATCGGCGGGGCTGCCTGCGCCCCGACAAGTACCACCAGAGAAAGACAATACCCTCAAGGGGATGCCAATGACTACGATGAACCAGCTGTTCGACAGCACCCTGTACTTCGGCGGCAATGCGCCCTTCGTCGAAGAACTCTACGAGAACTATCTCGACAATCCGACCGCCGTACCGCCCGAGTGGCGTGACTATTTCGATCGCCTGGCCCAGATGCCGGGCTATGTTGCGCGTGACGTGGCACATGCCCCGGTTATTGCGGCTTTCGCCGAACTGGGCAAGGACGGCGGCTTCCGCCCTGCACCGACCTCTTCCTCGGCTGAGCACAAGAAGCAATCTGCCGTCGGTCAGTTGGTCGCCGCTTACCGTTCGCTCGGCAACCGCTGGGCCGATCTCGATCCGCTGAAGCGCCTGCCGCGGCCGAAGATCGACGAACTGGAGCCGTCCTTCTACGGCTTCACCGATGCCGATGTGAACCAGAGTTTCAGCGTCGGCTCGTTGCAGGGTTTGCCGGAAACCGCCAAGCTCGGCGACATCCTGGAAACCCTGAAGCAGACGTACTGCGGCACCATCGGTGTCGAATACATGTACATGACGGATTACAACGAGAAGCGCTGGCTGCAGGAGCGCCTGGAAAGCATCCGTTCGCGTCCGAGCTACTCCGCCGAACAGAAGAAACGTATCCTCGAGCGCCTGACGGCAGCAGAGACGCTGGAGCGCTACCTGCACACCAAGTACGTCGGCCAGAAGCGCTTCTCGCTGGAAGGCGGCGAATCGCTGATCGTGGCAATGGACGAGGCGATCCGAAGCGGCGGCGCGCAAGGCGTAGACGAAGTGGTCGTCGGCATGGCACACCGCGGCCGTCTGAACGTGCTGGTCAATACGCTGGGCAAAGCCCCGTCGATGCTCTTCGCCGAGTTTGAAGGCAAGAAGAAGAGCGACCTCTCGGCCGGCGACGTCAAGTACCACATGGGTTTTTCGTCCGACGTCAGCACCCCCGGCGGCGCCTGCCACCTGACCCTGGCCTTCAATCCGTCGCACCTCGAAATCGTCAACCCGGTGGTTGCCGGTTCAGTCTATGCCCGCCAGGTTCGACGTGGCGAAGGCAGCAAGACCAAGGTGCTGCCGATTCTGGTGCACGGCGACTCAGCCGTTGCCGGCCAGGGCGTCAACCAGGAAATGCTCAATTTCGCCCAGACCCGCGGTTACGGCACGGGCGGCACGCTGCATATCGTGGTCAACAACCAGGTGGGTTTCACCACCAGCGATCCGCGCGATTACCGTACCGGTCACTATTGCACCGACATTTTCAAGATGGTCGATGCACCGATCTTCCACGTCAATGGCGACGATCCGGAAGCGGTCACGCTGGTTACCCAGTTGGCCATCGAATATCGCCAGACCTACCAGAAGGATGTCGTGATCGACATCATCTGCTTCCGCAAGCTCGGCCACAACGAGCAGGACGAGCCGATGGTCACCCAGCCGCTGATGTACAAGATCATTGCCAAGCATCCGGGCACCCGCAAGCTGTACGGCGACAAGCTGGTCGCTGAAGGCACGTTGCCGGCCGACGGTCCGGACCAGATGATCAAGCAATACCGCGAGCATCTGGACAAGGGTGAACTGCTGTACAACCCGGTGCTGGCCGGCTACAAGCATCCGATGACCATCGACTGGACGCCGTTCCTGACGAAGAACTACATCGAGACCTGCGACACCCGCGTGCCGGCGGAAGAGCTGAAGCGCCTGTCACAGTGCCTGACGACCTTTCCGGAAGGTTTTTCGCTGCATTCCCGGGTCAAGAAAATCGCCGAAGATCGTGCCGCCATGGGCGAGGGCAAGCTGCCGGTCGACTGGGGCATGGCCGAAAATCTGGCCTACGCCTCGCTGCTGGTTTCCGGCTACGGCATCCGCATCTCCGGTGAAGACGTCGGCCGCGGTACCTTCTTCCATCGCCATGCCGCCTTCCATGACCAGAATCGTACCAACTGGGACGTCGGTACCTATCATCCGCTGAAGAACCTGCAGGAAAAGCAGGCCGGCTTCCAGTGCTATGACTCGGTGCTGTCCGAAGAGGCTGTGCTCGCCTTCGACTATGGCTACGCCTCGGCCAATCCGTACGAACTGGTTATCTGGGAAGGCCAGTTCGGCGACTTCGCCAATGGTGCGCAGGTCGTCATCGACCAGTTCATCGCTTCCGGCGAAGCCAAGTGGGGGCGTGCCTGCGGCCTGGTCATGCTGTTGCCGCACGGCTACGAAGGTCAGGGTCCGGAGCATTCCTCGGCCCGCCTCGAGCGTTTCATGCAACTGTGTGCCGAAATGAACATGGAAGTCTGCGTGCCGACTACGGCCGCTCAGGTCTTCCACATGCTGCGCCGCCAGGCAGTCCGCATGCAACGCAAGCCGCTGATCGTCATGTCGCCGAAGTCGCTGCTGCGCCACAAGGACGCCGCATCGCCGCTGGAAGATCTGGCCAACGGCGAGTTCCAGCGCGTAATCGGCGAAGTCGACAAGATCGATGCGAAGAAGGTCAAGCGCGTCGTCCTGTGCTGCGGCAAGGTCTACTACGATCTGCTGGCCGCCCGGCGCGAGAAGAAGATCACCGATATCGCCATCGTCCGTCTGGAGCAGCTCTATCCCTTCCCGAAGGAATCCCTGCACGCCGAACTTGCCAAGTATCCGAAGGCCACGGAAATCGTCTGGGCCCAGGAAGAGCCGCGCAACCAGGGGGCCTGGTACTGGTTCGCCTCGCGCCATCATCTGGACAGCGAACTGGGCGTCAAGCAAAAGCTGCTGCTGGTTTCCCGTCCGGCCTCTTCGTCGCCGGCCGTCGGTTATCTGGCCAAGCACAACGAGCAACAAAAAGCACTGGTCGAGTCCGCCCTGGGCAAGATCGAGTACTAATAACGACAGCAGAGTGGAGTAACCATGAGCATTATCGAAGTCCAAGTTCCCCAGCTTTCCGAGTCCGTTGCCGAAGGCACGCTCGCGTCCTGGAAAAAGAAGATCGGCGAAGCCGTTGCCCGTGACGAAATCCTGATCGACATCGAGACCGACAAGGTCGTTCTCGAAGTACCGTCGCCGGGTGCCGGCGTGCTGGTCGAAATCATCAAGGGCGATGGCGAGACCGTCGTCTCCGGTGAACTGATCGCCCGCATCGACACCGAAGCCAAGGCTGGTGCCGCCGCGCCGGCAGCTGAAGCACCGAAGGCTGCTGCTCCTGCTGTTGCGCCGGCCGCCGCCGCTGCCGCTCCGGCCGGCACGGCCAGCCCGTCGGCGCGTAAGATCCTCGACGAAAAGGGCATCGCTGCCGCCGACGTCGCCGGTTCCGGCCGCGGTGGTCGCGTCACCAAGGAAGATGCCGTCGCTGCCCAGCCGAAGTCCGGCCCGGTTGCGGCTCCGGCCGCTGCCAAGGCTGCCCTGCCGACGCCGCCGGTGGCTGTCGCCCTGGGCGACCGCACCGAACAGCGCGTGCCGATGACCCGCCTGCGCGCCCGCATCGCCGAGCGTCTGCTGCAGTCGCAACAGACCAATGCCATCCTGACCACGTTCAACGAAGTGAACATGGGTCCGATCATGGCCCTGCGCAAGCAGTACGGCGAGAAGTTCGAGAAGGCCCACGGCGTCCGCCTCGGCTTCATGGGCTTCTTCGTCAAGGCCGCCTGTGCCGCACTGCAGAAGTTCCCGGTGCTGAACGCCTCGGTCGATGGCAATGACATCGTCTATCACGGCTTTATCGATATCGGTATCGCCGTCGGTTCGCCGCGCGGCCTGGTCGTGCCGATCATCCGCAATGCCGACCAGATGTCGATCGCCGAAATCGAGAAGAAGATCGCCGAGTTCGGCGTCAAGGCCAAGGATGGCAAGATCACGATCGAAGAACTGACCGGTGGCACCTTCTCCATCTCGAACGGCGGCATCTTCGGCTCGATGATGTCCACTCCGATCATCAATCCGCCGCAGTCGGCCATCCTCGGTATCCATGCCACCAAGGATCGCGCCATGGTTGAGAACGGTCAGGTCGTCGTCCGCCCGATGAACTATCTGGCCATGTCCTACGACCACCGCATCATCGACGGCCGCGAAGCCGTTCTTGGTCTGGTGACCATGAAGGAAGCCCTGGAAGATCCGTCCCGCCTGCTGCTCGGCGTCTGATCCAGCGATCAGGATCTAGTTGTCTAGGATCGAGTGATGGAGCGCTTTTGCTCGATCCTCGATCCTATTTGCTAATTACTCTCGGAGTTTTACATGTCCAAGCAATTTGACGTGCTCGTTATTGGTGGTGGCCCCGGCGGCTATGTGGCTGCGATCCGCGCCGCGCAACTGGGCTTCTCCACTGCCTGCTGCGAATCCAATCCCTACGCCGATCCGAAGGGCGAACCGCGCCTCGGCGGCACCTGCCTGAACGTCGGCTGCATTCCGTCCAAGGCGCTGCTGCACACCTCGCATCTGTTTGAGGAGGCCGCTCACACCTTCGCCGGTCAGGGCATCAAGGTGTCCAAGCCGAGCATCGATGTGCCGGTCATGAAGGCGCGCAAGGATACCGTCGTCAATCAATTGACGAGCGGCATCAAGGGCCTGTTCAAGAAGAACAAGGTCACGATGATTCCGGGCCATGGCTCCTTTGTCGCCAAGGAAGGCGAGTTCTGGAAGGTCAAGGTCGGTGCCGAGGAAGTGCTGGCCAAGCAGGTCATCGTCGCTACCGGCTCGAAGCCGCGCCACCTGCCGAACGTGCCGGTCGACAACAAGATCGTCATGGACAACGAAGGGGCGCTGGATCAGGAATCCGTGCCCAAGAAGCTGGCCATCATCGGCGCCGGAGTCATCGGTCTGGAAATGGGTTCGGTGTGGCGCCGCCTCGGGTCCGAAGTGACCATCCTCGAAGCGATGCCGGATTTCCTGGCCTTCGCCGATCAGGATGTGGCCAAGGAAGCGCTCAAGCTGTTCAACAAGCAGGGCTTGGGCATCCAGACCGGCGTCAAGATCGGCGAGATCAAGGTCACCAAGAAGGGCGTCTCGATCGCCTACGAAAGCAAGGACGGCAAGGCCGAGAAGCTCGACGCCGACCGCCTGATCGTCTCCATCGGCCGCATTCCCAATACCGACGGCCTGAACGCCGAAGCGGTCGGCCTCAAGCTCAGCGAGCGCGGCATGATCGAGGTCGATGGCCACTGCAAGACCAACCTGCCGGGCGTCTGGGCTGTTGGTGATGTGGTGCGCGGCCCGATGCTGGCCCACAAGGCGATGGAAGAGGGCGTCATGGTCGCCGAGCTGATCGCCGGCCAGGCCGGTCACTGCAACTTCGACACCATTCCGGGCGTCATCTACACCGCGCCGGAAATCGCCTGGGTCGGCAAGACCGAGCAGCAGCTGAAGGCGGAAGGCGTCGCCTACAAGGCTGGCAAGATCCCGTTCATGGCCAATGGCCGGGCGCTGGGCATGGGCGATCCGACCGGTTTCGTCAAGATGCTGGCCTGCGCGCAGACCGACCGTATCCTCGGCGTGCACATCATTGGCCCGAACGCCTCCGAACTGATTTCCGAAGCCGTCGTGGCGATGGAATTCGGCGGTGCCTCGGAAGACCTGGCCCGTATCTGCCACGCTCACCCGACGCTGTCGGAAGCGGTGCACGAAGCGGCGCTGGCCTGCGACAAGCGCCCGCTGCACTTCTAAGCAGCAGGCTCGTTAGCCAAAGGCGGGTTGCGGCAACGCACCCCGCCTTTTTTGTTTGCCGCGGAAAGCCGAAAGCCCGGCTGTTCTTTGGCAAAATATAACTCTTCCCAACGCTGATTCAGCCCGATGCCCCACAAGAAACTGAATGTCGCCGCCCAGGGCATGCTCGACGCCTACAGGAACCTGCTCGATCTCCGTGGCTATATTGCCGACGCTGCCCAGATGACTGCGGCAGCTGCCTTGCAGGACTTGTACACCAATTTGCTGCAGTTCAAGGTCAGCCGCAACAGCACGCTGAAGCGCCTGCTGGCGCCGCCGAAGCCGCCGAAGGGCGTGTATTTCTGGGGTGGGGTCGGCCGTGGCAAGAGCTTCCTGATGGATTGCTTCTACGATTCGGTGCCGTATCGGCGCAAGAAGCGCCTGCATTTTCATTCCTTCATGCAACAGATTCACCGCGACCTGGAGAAGTACAAGGGCGAGCCGGATCCGCTGCTGAAGCTGGCCGGACAGATTGCCAAGGACGTGCGTCTGCTCTGTTTCGACGAATTCCATGTTTCCGACATCGCCGATGCGATGATCCTCGGCCGCCTGATGGACGGCCTGTTCGCCAACGGAGTCATCGTCGTCATGACCTCGAACTATCCGCCGGACATGCTTTACCCGAATGGCCTGCACCGCGAAAGCTTCCTGCCGACCATCGCCCTGCTCAAGCAGCACCTGCAAGTCTTCGAGGTCGACTCCGGTGTGGACTATCGCCTGCGGGCGCTGGAGCAGGTGGAGATTTACCATTACCCGTCCGACAGCGCCGCCGAGAAGAAAATGCTCGACTATTTCCGCATGGTGGCTGGCGAGGAGGGTAAGAAGGGCGGCCAGATCGAGGTGCTTGGCCGCGAGATCGCTACCCTGCGCCGTGGTCACGGCGTCATCTGGTTCGATTTTCGTACGCTGTGCGGCGGACCGCGCTCGCAGAACGATTACCTGGAAATTTCCCGCGGCTATCACACGGTACTGCTTTCGCACATTCCCAAAATGACTCAGCACCAGGCCTCCGAGGCCCGGCGCTTTACCTGGCTGGTCGATGTTTTCTACGACAACAAGGTCAAACTGATTGCCACGGCCGATGGCCCGGCCGACGAGTTGTATGCCGAAGGCACCCAGGCCGGCGAGTTCAAGCGTACGGTCAGCCGGCTGACCGAGATGAACTCACGTGAATATCTGGCGCTGGCGCATATCGTCGCCCCCTGAGGAGAACTGATGAAACCTGCCGTCAAAGTCTTCCTGGCTGCCTTGCTCGCCCTCTGGTTCGGCCTGCTGTCGGCCCAGCAGATGGAAATCATCACGTTGCGCAGCAAGACCGTGGACGAGGTGTTGCCGGTGCTGCTGCCGCTGGTCGAGCCGGGAGGGACGCTGACCGGCATGAACAACCAGTTGTTCCTCAAGGCCTCGCCGCGCAACCGGGCGGAGATCAAGCAGGCGCTGGCGGCCATCGACCGGCCGCAGCGGCGACTGATCATCCGCATCGCCACCGACCGGCAGAGCGAGGAGGGGGGGCGCAGCGCCCAGGGCAGTGGTGAGGTGACGATCGGCAGCAAGCGCAGTGCCGATGTCCGGGCCAGCGTCTGGGACACGCGCAGTGCGCGCAGCGAGAATGCCGGCCAGATGGTGCAAACCGTCGATGGCGGGCGCGCCTTCATCCAGATCGGCCGTTCGCTGGCGGTGCCGATGCGCCAGATGTTCGTCGGCCCCGGTGGGGCGGTCATCAACGAGACCGTCGTCTATCGCGATATCGGCAGCGGTTTTCACGTCTCGCCGCGGGTTAATGGCCAGCGGGTGACGCTGGAGATATCACAGCAGGCCGAGCGCGCTGACCATCGCTCGCCCGGTGGGGTCGAGTCGCAGCGTCTGGCGACCAGCATTTCCGGTCGCCTCGGCGAATGGATCGAACTCGGCGGCAGCGGGCGTCAGGCGGCCAGTCGCGAGAGTGGATCATTCAGCGTCGGTACCGGCGATGTGCGCGATAATCGGGCCATCTGGTTGAAAGTTGAGGAAGTCGAATGAGAAAGCCGCGTCACGCCGGGCAGAAAATTTCGCTGGCCCTGTCCATCATCTGTGCCGTGATGACCTTGCCGTCATTCGCCATTTTCGTCTGGCTGTGGCAGACGCGCGGCCTGGCCGATACCTGGACGCCGAGCCTGTTGGCCGTCGTTGCCTTTTTCGCCTTCTGTGCCGCGGTGTGCTACGCCATGAGCGTGCCGCAACCGATCCTGCCCGACGAGGAGGCGCCTGCCGGGCAGTAAATTCCGGGTGGGCCAAAAACGAAACCCGGCATCAGGCCGGGTTTGTTTTTTGCAGAGGACGGATTGCTCAGGCAGCGTTCAGCGCCTGATCGAGGTCGGCGATCAGGTCATCGATGTGCTCGATGCCGACCGACAGCCGGATCATGTCTTCCGAGACCCCGGCCTTGACCAGTTCGGCCGGCGAAAGCTGGCGGTGCGTGGTGGACGCCGGGTGGCAGGCCAGCGACTTGGCGTCGCCGATATTGACCAGCCGGGTGAACAACTGCAGCGCGTCCTGAAAGCGGCCGCCACCTTCCAGTCCGCCCTTGACGCCGAAGGTCAGGATGCCGGAAGCCTTGCCGCCCATGTATTTGTGTACGAGCGCATGGTCCTTGTGCTCGGGCAGGCCGGCGTAATTGACCCAGGTGACCTTCGGGTGGTTCTGCAGGAATTTGGCGACGGCCAGCGCGTTGTCGCAGATGCGATCCATGCGCAGTGCCAGTGTTTCGGCGCCCTGCAGGATCAGGAAGGCGTTGAACGGGCTGATCGCGGCCCCCATGTTGCGCAGCGGCACGACGCGGGCGCGGCCGATGTAGGCGGCCGGGCCGAGGGCTTCGGTATAGACGACGCCGTGGTAGGAAACGTCCGGTTCGTTGAGGCGCTTGAATTTCTGCTTGTGCTCGGCCCACGGGAACTTGCCGCTGTCGACGATGATGCCGCCAATCGAATTGCCGTGGCCGCCGATGTACTTGGTCAGCGAATGGACGACGATGTCGGCGCCGTGCTCAATGGGCCGGCACAGGTAGGGCGACGGCACGGTGTTGTCGACGATCAGCGGCACGCCGTGGCGGTGGGCGATCTCGGCCAGCTTTTCGAAATCGGTGATGTTGCCCAGCGGGTTGCCGACCGATTCGCAATAGATGGCCTTGGTCCGGTCATCGATCAGCGGCTCGAACGAAGCCGGGTCGCGGTAGTCGGCAAAACGGACGTCGATGCCGTATTGCGGGAAAGTGTGGGCGAACAGGTTGTAGGTGCCGCCATAGAGGGTTGCCGCCGAAACGATGTTGTCGCCGGCTTCGGCGATGGTCTGGATGGCATAGGTGATCGCCGCCTGACCGGAAGCCAGGGCGAGGCCGGCGATGCCGCCCTCCATCGCGGCGACGCGCTTTTCCAGCACGTCCTGGGTCGGGTTCATGATCCGCGTGTAGATGTTGCCGGCCACTTTCAGGTCGAACAGGTCGGCCCCGTGCTGGGTGCTGTCGAAGGCGTAGGAGGTCGTCTGGTAGATGGGAACGGCGACCGCCTTGGTAGTCGGGTCGGGGCTGTAGCCGCCGTGGACGGCAAGGGTTTCGATCTTCATGCGCATGTCTCTCTTTATTGTTGAAGCGGAAGCGAAAGTTTAGCAGGGCGGGGCGGCGCGGTGCCGTGCGTCGTCGGTTCAGATCAGGATGTAGCGGTGGTTGTGCGTCTCGCCTTGCAGCGCGGCCGCGGCCGCGGCGGCCGGGAAGCTGACCAGGCAGACCAGCCATTGCCGGCGGTCGCTGCAATGCAGCAGCGGCAGGTTGGGCGCGATGCTGGCGCTATCGCCCGCGGGCGGGGGCAGCGTGCTGTCGCTGCATTCCAGGCGGAGGAAGCATTCCGGCGAGGATAGCCAGCTGCGCAGGCCTTTCAGCACGTTTTCCGGCGTCAGTTCGCGGGCGGCCTCGACAAACTCCGCTTCCGGCTCGTCCGCCATGACCCGGGCGGCGTCATGCTGCAGGTTCCACTCCCATTCGATGCGCAGCATGCGGTCCTTGCGCCGTAGCTTGTCCACGTGCTCGGCAAAATTGCCCAACAGCCGGTCGAGGGCCGCCGTGGCCAACAACTCCCGGCAGGCCTCGGCGCTGCTCGCCAGGCTGCGCAGCGTGTGGTCGGCGAACACCGGGGCAGCACTGCCGTTCACTGTTTTCTGGCGCATCCCGAGCAGGGCGTAGATCTCTCCATCGCCCGACAGTTCCGTCAGGCTCTCCTTGACCGCCAGGCTGCGCCCAAGGGCGTGGCGGGGATCGTCGGCAGCGGCGAACAGCGGGCCGGTGGCGACGGGCAGTGGGCCAGGGATCGCGGCGATCTGCTGCGCGAAGTATTCGAGCGCAGCCGCGGCGGCCGGCAGCAGTTGTTCGGCAAAGCCGGGGGCTTCGCCGATCCGGTTGCCGACTGTGACTTCAATTCGCGTCAGCAAAGCGTGTTGCGCGGCGGGGGCAGGGTTGCCGGAACGGATTAAACGGACCAATTTGCCAAGCATGGGCGCAGGACTCCGGAAAAGGAAACGATGACTTGCAGCGCCGGGGATTCCGGCTCCCGGTAGCGCGGCAAGAGCCAGCAGATGCAGTGGGAGCGCGGTTGTTGTCGGATCGGTGATCCTGTTATGGGCGGAGGTTTTATTACAGGGAACGGCGGTTGTCAATGACGATGGCAAATTGCGCGCCGTTCAGGACGGTTCGTCGTCGCCTTCGCCAGCGAGCTGGGTGCCACGGAGCAGGAAGCGGCCGGGATTGACTGCATCGACCAGATCGTTTTCCAGCGGCAGCGGTTCGCCTTCCAGGCGACTGAGCAGCAGGTCGGCCATCAGCGCCGACCAGACGATGCCGCGCGCGCCGTAGCCCTGCACGCACCACAGCCCCGGTTGTGCCGGCAGGTCGCGCAGCCGGCGGTTGGTGGCGGCGCCCGGCAGCGGCACGGCACCGACGATGGGCAGGCGGTCGGGCGACATCGGGCGGAAGCCGACCCGGCCATACAGCGTCGCCGGATCGAGGCCGGCGGCGAAACCGGGCAGCGTCAGGCGCAGCCGGGCGAGGTTGTCGGCATGATCGGCAACCCGTTCGCCGGCCTCGTCGTCCTCGTAGGACAGCGAGGCACCGATCAGGCGGACGCCATCGACTTCCGGCATGGCGTAGCCGATCTGGAACAGCACTGTGTCCAGCGCCGGGCCTGCGGCGGATGGCAGGTGACTGACCTGGCCGCGCCCCGAACGCTGCGGCAGCCAGGCGAACTGCGCGAAACGCGGCGCGGCGACGCCGCTGGCCATGATCAGCACCGGCGCCGCGGCGAGCAGGCGGCCGTCGGCGGCGAGAGCGCGCCAGCCGTCAGAGCCCGGTTCGAGGCGGGCGACGGCGGTCGAGAAGCGGCAGTCGATGCGTTCGGGAAAGGCGGCCAGAGCCGCCCGGCAGAGCGACGACGGTTGCACCCAGCCGCCGCCGGGAAACCACCAGCCCCCTTGCTTCACCGGCTGGCCCAGGCGTCGGCTGGCGGCGTCGGCGTCGACAAACTGCAGCAGCTCCGCCGGCCAACCCAGCTGCTCGACGGCGCGGCGTTGTTGGGCTTGGTGTTCGGCTTCGCGGGCCAGATGCAGGACGCCGCAGGGCGACCAGCGGGCTTCGGGCAAGGCGCCAAGCAGCGCGCGGGTGGCGAGGAAGCCGGCGCGGGTCAGGCGCGACAGGCGGTTGTCGTCGGCGCTGGGCAGCGGGCGCAGCATGCCGGCCAGGTTGCTGGAAGCGCCGGTGCCGGGTTCGGCCGCCTGTTCCAGCACGGTGACCTGCCAGCCGGCGGCGGCCAAGCGATGCGCCGTGGTGCTGCCAGCAATACCGGCACCGATGACGATGGCCCGCCGTTCGGCCGGTAGCGGCCGGCGTTCGGGGCGGCGCGAACGGAAGCGGGCGACCAGCATTTCGGGTTTTCTGGCATAGCCGGGGCGGCGTTCCGGATCGAACTCGGCGGCGCTCAACGCTTCCCGGAGCTTCGCGGCGATCGACCAGGTGGCCAGCGTCGCGCCCGGTGACGCCATGCGGGCCAGGCCCTTGCAGAAGGCCGGCGACCATAGTTCGGGATTCTTTGCCGGGGCGAAGCCGTCGAGATAGAAGGCATCGACCGAGGCGTCGATGCTGCGCAGTTGGTTGCCGGCATCGCCGAACAGCAGGGTCAGCACCAGCTGGTCCTGTTCGAAGTACAGGCGGTGCATCCCCGGCGTCAGCAGCGGCCAGCGCCGCTGCAGCTGTTGGGCCAGCCCGGCGAATTCCGGCCAGGCCTGCTGGGCGATGGCGAGATCGGCGGCGGTGAACGGATGTTTTTCCAGCGAGACGAAATGCAGTCGCCGGCTGCGCTGCGGGTCGTTGCGCCAGGCCTGCCAGGTGGCGAGAAAATTCAGGCCGAGGCCGAAGCCGGTCTCCAGGATGACGAAGCGCTGGCGCCCTTGCCAACGCCGCGGCAGGTCGTTGCCGCCGAGAAAGACATGGCGGGCCTGGCCGGGGCCGCCATCGGCCGAGTGATAGATATCGTCGAAGGCGGCGGAGTAGGGGGTGCCGTCCGGGGCAAATTCGAGGCGGGCGGGAAGTATTTTTTCCACTGGTGGCGGCCGTGCCGGCGTCGTCACTCGACGCCGGACGGTGCTTAAGCGGCGCTGGGGAACAGAGCCGCCAGGCTCATTCCGGACGCATCGACGGGAACAGGATGACGTCGCGGATGGCCGGCGAGTCGGTCAGCAGCATGATCAGGCGATCGATGCCGATGCCGCAACCGCCGGTCGGCGGCAGGCCGTATTCGAGGGCGCGGATGAAGTCGGCGTCGTAGTACATCGCCTCTTCGTCGCCGGCATCCTTGGCCTTCATCTGTTCCTGGAAGCGGGCCGCCTGGTCTTCGGCGTCATTCAGCTCGGAGAAGCCGTTGGCGATCTCGCGGCCGACGATGAACAGCTCGAAGCGCTCGGTGATTTCCGGGTTGCTGTCCGAAGCGCGGGCCAGCGGCGAGACTTCGACCGGGTAGTCGATGATGAAAGTCGGCTCCCAGCACTGGGCTTCGGCGCAGGCTTCAAAGAGCTGCAGCTGCAGGCTGCCGAGGCCGCCCGGCTTGACCTTCTCGCCGAAGGCCTGGATCTTGGCCTTGAGCCATTCGCCGTCGGCCAGCTCGGCATCGGTGAATTCCGGATGCTGACGCTGGATCGCCTGGTTGATGGTCAGGCGATGGAAGGGGCGGGACAGGTCCAGCTCGCGCCCCTGGTAGATGAACACTTCCTTGCCCAGCGCCTCGCGCGCCGCGTGACGCAGCAGGCCTTCGGTGAAATTCATCAGCGTGTGGTAGTTCGCGTAGGCCTCGTAGAACTCCATCATGGTGAATTCGGGATTGTGGCGCGGCGAGAGGCCTTCGTTGCGGAAGTTGCGGTTGATCTCGAAGACCTTCTCGAAACCGCCGACGACCAGGCGCTTCAGGTACAGCTCGGGGGCGATGCGCAGGAACTGCTGCATGTCGAGCGCGTTGTGGTGGGTGACGAAGGGCTTGGCGGCGGCGCCGCCGGGGATCGGGTGCATCATCGGCGTCTCGACTTCCATGAAGCCGTGGCCGCTCATGTAGTTGCGGATCGAGGTGACGATGGCCGAACGGGCGCGGAAGGTGAAGCGCGTCTCCTCGTTCATGATCAGGTCGACGTAGCGCTGACGGTACTTCAGCTCCTGGTCGGCCAGGCCGTGGAACTTGTCCGGCAGCGGCCGCAGCGACTTGGTCAGCAGCCGGATCTCGGTCGCCTGGATCGAGAGTTCGCCGGTCCGGGTCTTCATCAGCGTACCGACGATGCCGAGGATATCGCCGAGATCCCAGCCCTTGAAGGCGGCGTAGGCTTCCTCGCCGACCTTGTCGCGGGCGACGTAGATCTGGATGCGGCCGGAGAGATCCTGCAGCGTGGCGAAGGAAGCCTTGCCCATGACCCGCTTTAGCATCATGCGGCCGCCGACCTTGACCTCGACCGGCATACCCTCGAGTTCCTCGGCGGTCTTCTCGCCGTAGCCATCGTGCAGCCTGGCGGCGGTGTTCTCGCGCTGGAAGTCGTTGGGGAAGGCCTTGCCGGTCTTGCGCCATTCGGCGAGCTTGGCACGCCGCTCGGCGATGAGCTGATTTTCGTCTTGCTGGACCGGGGTTTGCTGTTCGGCGTTGGACATGAAGAATCCTTGGAAATGGGGTTTGCTGCGGAGGGCGGCGTAGAACCCTGAATTTTCGCCGATTTGTGGGGTTTCGGACAAGGTTGGGCTGGGGTGTTTTCCGTGCCCAAGGGAAATTGCCTATCCCGCAACCCGCAGCCCAATGAAATAATCCACCCCCATGGAAATTCTCATCGACATCATCCTCAAGGCCGGCCGTTCCGCCGTCGAACTGTCCCTGTTCGTCCTGTTGCCGGTAATGGTCGTGATGCTCTCGCTGATGCGCCTGCTCGAGGCGCGCGGTGTGCTCGACTGGCTGGTGGCCCGACTGGCGCCGGTGTTGAAGCCGGTCGGCCTGACCGGGTTGGGCGTCTTCGCGGCGCTGCAGATCAATTTCGTCAGCTTTGCCGCGCCGATGGCGACGCTGGCGATGATGGAACAGCGCGGCGCCTCCGACCGCCATATCGCCGCGACGCTGGCGATGGTCTTCGCCATGTCGCAGGCCAACGCCGCGCTGCCGATGATGACCATGGGCCTGGACATCGCGCTGACCCTGGCCTGGTCGCTGATCGGCGGCCTGATCGCGGCGGCGGCGACCTACTACTTGTTCGGGCGCGCGCTGTCGGCCGACGAAGACCGCCTCGACGAGAGCCTGAAGCATCCGGTGGCGGAGAGCGCCAAAGGCGTGCTCGACGTGATCAACCGGGCCGGCGCCGAGGCCTTCAAGCTGGCGGTCGGAGCGATCCCGATGCTGGTGCTGTCGCTGGTCATCGTCACTGCGCTACGCACCTCGGGTGCCATCGATGGCCTGACGCAGCTATTGGCGCCGTTGCTGACGGCGCTGTCGGTCGACAGCGCGCTGATCCTGCCGACGCTGACCAAGTACATCGCCGGCGGCACGGCGATGATGGGGGTGATGGACGAGATGCGCCGGGCCGGTCAGATCAGTGCCGAACTGCTCAACGCCAGCGCCGGTTTCCTGATCTCGCCCTTCGATCTGCCCGGGGTGGCCGTGCTGATCTCGGCCGGGCCGCGCATCGCCGCGGTGTGGAAACCGGCGGCGCTCGGCGCCTGCGTCGGCATTGCCGTGCGTACCGTGGGGCATATACTGGCGGCCTGAGCACAGGGGAGCGCAGATGCACGCAGCAAAATTTGTCCGGCTGGCCGTTGTCGCCGCCGCATTTATCCATCTCGGCACAGTGCCGGCAGTGGCGCAGAATATCCTCGGTTTCGACGACATGTCCTGTGCTGCCTGGAGCCAGTCGAAAGCCGATCCCGATCAGCGCGCTGCCTACGTCGTTTGGTTGCGCGGTTTTCTCAGCGGCCACAACTACGCCTTGCCGAAGCAGCAGGTGTCGACCATTTCCAGTGGCACCATCGAGAACCACATCAATCGTTATTGCACGACGACGCCGAACGGCAGCTTCAGCGATGGCGCGATGCGTTTGAGCGACCAGTTCTCCGGGCGCAACCAGCCGATCCGCAAGTGATTCAGGCTTTGTAGAAGACCGCCAGCCAGATGGTGATCCGGTCGGCCGGCGTCCAGTCGACACGATGCCGGCGGTGCGGGGCGATGTCGATGAAATCGCCGGCCTGCAGGTGGCGCGCCTCGGCCTCGTCGGCAAAGCGCAATTTCGCCTCGCCCTGCAGTACCGCCACCCATTCGCCCTCCGCCTGGTCGTACCAGAAGTCGGGTGGGCTGGTCTGGCCGGTCGAGACGATGCGTTCGATGCGCACGCCGGGGCGGCCGATGAGTTCGTCGAATTCTTCCCGGCCGACAGGTGCCGGCGGGGCAGCGAAGAGGTTGGCGATCATGCTCAGGATGCTCCATTGCGGCGGTAGAGCGGCAGCGCCAGCAGGCGCCGCTCGATCTCCGCGATCAGTCGATCATAGGCCGGGTTGCCCGGGCCGCCGTAGCGCTGGTGGAATTCACGCTGCCGCAGGTACTCCGGCAGGCCGTCGAGCGGCGGCAGCAGGTCAGTGTCGGTGAAATCAGTACCGAGCAGCTGATCGAGCTCCGGCGAGCGGCTGAGCAGCAGTTCGCCGAAGGACGTCCCGGCGCGGTCGGCGGCCAGGTCGGCAAAGGAGAACCCGTAGCCATGGCGGGCATCGGCCAGTTCCTTGTACAGGCCAATGGCCTCGGCCAGCGGTTCGCCGGCCCAGGCGGCCAGCGCCGCCGAAATGACGAAGTGCTGGGCGCTGTCGTAGCGCCCGGCCAGGGTCAGCTGGAGCGGTTGGACGCGCGTCCAGGCAGCCGCTTCGGGAAGCAGCGTGGCCAGATTGCGTTCGGCCAGGAAGGCGGCGAGCACCAGCAGGGTCGCCCGGCGTCCAGCCAGTGTGTCGTCGGCGGCCAGCAGCGGGCCGAGGACTTTTTCTAGGGGGATGCGGCTGCCTGGTGCGCGGGCGGCAAGCAGCCCGGCCAGGTTGCTCTGGGCGATACGGATCAGTTCCTGCTCGGGCGGCGCCACGGCCAGCGAACGGGCGTGTTCGAGCAGGGCGGGTTGCCATATATAGCCGACGATGATCCGCCGATAGTCGCCTTCGAAGCGGACCTCGCGGATCGCCTGCCGGGCCAGGTGCCATTCCCGGCCGTAGCCGACGCTGGCCAGCAGCAGGCCGAGCAGCGGTTCGGCCAGGGCAGAAGGCAGTGGCAGCGAACCGAGGCGAAGGCTGGCGATAGCCGGCAGGCCGGCGGCGCTGCGCAGGGTCGCGGCGATATTGAGATGCCCGGTCCCGGCCAGCCAGGCAGGCTGCAGGCTGAGCCGCAGTTCGGCCTGAGTGCCGGCCAGCATCAGGGCGCCGCGGCCGTTGGCGAAGCGGGTGGCGGCGTAATTGACCGCTGCGTCGAGCAGTCCGGCCGGAATGACGGTGCGCCGGACCTCGCCGGCTTGCAGGCGGCGCGGGTCATTGGTCAGTAGCAGCCGGCGCGCCTGGGCAATCGATTCGGGCGTGATGGTCGCCGGACGGCTGACCAGGGCTTGCCGCTCGAAGGCGGCGAGGAGCAGTCCCCCGGCGGCCAGCACGAGCACTAGCAGTGTGCCGGCCAGCCAGGCCAGGAGACGGCGCACAAATACTATCCCTTGCTCCTGGCCGTTGTTGAGATTTCTGTTCAGTGCATGCAATGAAAAGGGTAGTAGGTGACGAATGCTTATGACGGTACGACAGAATTTGCCAATTCAAGAATGGCACGTTCAAGGTGTGCGAAGTCGCGAGAACGCATACGTAATAGATCAAGATTAAGGTGAGCTGTGATTTTTGCTTGATCAACCGTTGGCTTGTAGGTTGAGCCGGGTGAAGGGCGGGCCTTGCTGAGCCATTCCTTGGCGCCTCTTATTTTTTCAGGGTTTTGCGGGAAAGGCATTTTCGCGGGAATATCTGGGAACACTTGACGGGTGGCAGCTTCGTCAATCAGGAAAAGGGTTTCGTATTCCTTTACCAAAAAGGCAAATTTTATCGGCCAGCCGGGATGTAGCGCTGCGGCGCGTGTCGATAGGTGATGTGCCTCCTGAACGGGGCAGATGTAGTCTTTTGAATCGAAATCCATCACCCACAGAATGGGGGCTTTCACTAAGACGGCCGCCTGGAACAGGTTGTCGAACTTTCTGGTGACGATCGGGTATTCGCCATAGCGCCGGGCTGGAAGAATGCTGACATCGTAAATGCCGTGAGACTCGAAGATGCGCCTGAGCAGCAGCGGAACGGCCTTATCGTCGCCGTGACCTTCGACAATTGGAAGCAATCGCCTCATGCGTCCTCCGGCAACAAGCCTTCAGTCGACATGATCTGTTCCAGGCTGAGTAGGTGTTCCTTGACTGCTTCCCGCTGGCTGGCATGAATAGGAGAGATACGGGTCTCGCCGTTGTGCATGCTGACAACCCTGATATTTTCAGGCTCGAAACAGTCGATCAGGTGCGGGCTGTGGCTGGTAATCAACAGTTGCGTGCGTTCGGAGACTTCGCGGAAGGCATCGGCCAGCAGGGCGAGAAGAGCAGGATTGACGGTTTGTTCCGGTTCCTCAATGACCATCAACGACGGATGCGGCGTCTGGTAGAGGGCGAGCAAAATGCCGAGGATGCGCAGGGTGCCGTCAGAAATCTGTGATGGGTCGAACAGGTGGGCCTCGCCGCTGGTTTCGCGCACCTTGAAGCGGGGCATGATGAAACCACCGACGGCTTGGGGAGAGATGTCTTCCAGTTGCGGCATGACTACCTGCATCATTTCCCGCACCTGCTCCCAAGCCTGTTTGCCGCGACTGGTTTTCTTCAAGTTGCGCAGGATGGATGCCCAGTTAGCACCGTTTTCCTTGAGGATGGGGTCGGTATCGGGTGGAGCCGGTTGGCGCAGTGTGTTGGGGTAGATGGCTGAGAAGCGAAAGTTCAGGATGAAGTCACGAAGCGATACGCCGCCAAAGTGTATAGCACCAAAATCGAACCATGTAACGCGACTACCCAATGCCAAGGCATCGAGGGGCATCGGGCGCTCGTTGTCCAGCGCCTCCGTTTTTCCGTCGACTCTGAGGTTGATGTGACCTTTAGCATTGCGTTCAGCAATGAACGCCTTGAATCCACGCTCGATTACCTCGTGGCGTTCATCATCGAATTCGAACTCAGTTGGAGCAACCCACTCGCTACGTTCTCGCTCAACCCGAAAATTGCCTTCGCGCAAGCTGGTTAGCGTCAGTTGATAACGGGCGACATTTGAGTGATCTTTTTTTTCGGCGAAGCCAAAATCGAAAGAAATCTGAAATGGCTTGGTCGGCGAATACTGGCGAATCAGGCCGATGCCGCCGCGTGTGCTGACGGCATGGTCCAAGCCCTGGCTCACAGCATCACGCAGGAAACGTAGGGCATCTGCCACGTTGCTCTTGCCGACCCCGTTGCAGCCCACCAGTACTGTTACTGGCGGAATGTCAGTCAGTTCGATATCGGACAGACTCTTGTAGTGGCTGATTCTGAGGTCGACTAGTCGCATGGCTATCTCCCGTAAATGCTACACGCCCTGCTTAAGGCTGGCCTCGATGAAGGGATCGAGGTCGCCGTCGAGTACGGCCTGGGTGTTGCCGGTCTCGTGATTGGTGCGCAGATCCTTGATCCGGCTCTGGTCGAGCACGTAGGAACGGATCTGGTGGCCCCAGCCGATGTCGGACTTGGCGTCTTCCAGCTTCTGCTGCTCGGCCTGCTGCTTGCGCAGTTCGAACTCGTAGAGGCGGGCGCGCAGCATCTGCCAGGCTTCGTCGCGGTTGCGGTGTTGCGAACGGTCGTTCTGGCACTGGACGACGATGCCGGTCGGCACGTGGGTCAGCCGCACCGCCGAGTCGGTCTTGTTGATGTGCTGACCGCCGGCGCCGGAGGCACGGTAGGTGTCGGTGCGCACGTCGGCCGGATTGATGGCGATCTCGATCGAGTCGTCGACTTCCGGGAAGACGAACACCGAGGTGAAGCTGGTATGGCGGCGGGCGTTGGAGTCGAACGGCGACTTGCGCACCAGGCGGTGGATGCCGGTTTCGGTGCGCAGCGTGCCGTAGGCGTAGTCGCCGGTGAACTTGATGGTGGCGCTCTTGATGCCGGCTACGTCGCCTTCCGACTCTTCCATGACCTCGACCGAAAAGCCCTTCTTCTCACCGTACTTCAGGTACATGCGCAGCAGCATCGAGGCCCAGTCCTGCGCCTCGGTGCCGCCGGCGCCGGCCTGGATTTCCAGGAAGCAGGGCATCGGGTCGGACGGGTTGTTGAACATGCGGCGGAATTCGAGGGCGGCCAGCTTGCTTTCGAGTTCGCCGTTGTCCGCCTCGACGGCGAGCAGGGTGTCGTCGTCGTTGTCGTCCTTGCCCATGGCGAACAGCTCGCGGCCATCCTTGACGCCGTTATCGACGGCTTCGAGAACGAGCACGATGTCTTCCAGTGACTTCTTTTCCTTGCCCAGTTCTTGGGCGCGTTTCGGATCGTCCCAGATCTTGGGATCTTCCATCTCCAGGCTGAGGAGGGTCAGGCGTTCGCGCTTGTGGTCGTAGTCAAAGATACCTCCGCAGCTCGGCGGCGCGCTGCGCCAGATCGTCGAGCTTGTAGGCGATGCTGTTCAGGTGTTCGGCTTCCATGGTGTTCTTCTCGTCGCGTGGCAAAAAACGCAATTATAGCCGTTCGCCCAGGCCTGACCCGGCCGCACGCTTTGGGTGCATTGCCCCGGTGTGCCCGGGGCGGCGATGGCACCTGTATGGTGCGCCAGCCCTGTCGTTCTATGACAGGGGCGTGTTGATTGCTGCGTCGCAGCATTCGGCTGATCGCGTCGATGATCCATGTCCTTGATTGGGCGTCCAAAAAGTTTTCAGCCGGATGTCATGGCAAGGTATTTGCTCTGACGGTCGCGCTTCCATCACTGTGTGCTGACTGACATGACCACAACCGAATCGGTACCCGCCCTGCGGGCCAGCATCAACGCCCTGCGGCGCCGCTTGTTCGCCGCTTACTTGCTGGCCGCGGCCGGCGGTGCGGCGGCCGCTACCGTCGTGCTGAGCGGGCCGGACCTGCTGTGGACGGTCGCTGCCGTCGCCTTGCTCGGCGCCGCCCTGGCCATCCTCTTCTGGCTGCAGCATGGACTGGGCGCTGGGCTCGCCCTGATCGACGCCTTCGCCCTCGAACTGGCGGCCGGTCGCCTGGTCAGCCGCCTCGATGCCGGCCGTTGCGGCGCCCTGGCGCCGCTGGCCGAGCGCCTGAACGGCATGGCCCGCGCCTTGTCCGGGCTGTTCCTGACCTTTGCCCGGATGTCCCAGGAAATCGCCAGCGTTGCCGGCGAGAGCAGTCTCAATGCCAGTGGTGGCGACGACGGCGTGCGCCGCCAGCGCGACATCACCCTGTCGTCCTCGGCGACGCTGGAGCAACTGACGGTCAGCCTGGGCATGACCAGCGACAGCGCCCACGGAGCGGCCGGCGTCGCCGAGGCCTCCGGGCAGATGGCGGTGGCCGGCGCCGAACGGGTCGACGGCCTGGCGCGCAGTCTGGAAAGCCTGGCGGCGACGGTAGCGCAGACATCTGCCAGCGCCGGCCGACTGGGCCAGCGCTCGCGCGAGATCGACGTGATCGTCGAGCTGATCGCCGAGATCGCCGCCCAGACCAACCTGCTGGCGCTCAATGCGGCCATCGAGGCGGCGCGGGCCGGCGAACAAGGACGCGGTTTTGCCGTGGTCGCCGACGAAGTGCGCAAGCTGGCCGAGCGGACCAGCAAGGCGACGCGCGACATCGGCGAGCGCATCGAGGGCGTCCGCCTCGAGGTCGGCGGCATGATCGACGCCATGGCGGCGACCAGCGCGGGCGCCGCGGCCAGCCTCAGCGATGCCGGCGAAGCGGTCGCCGACCTGCGCCGGGTCGAAGACAACACCCGCCAGACGCTGGCGCTGATCCGCGATATCGCCGCGGCCAGCCAGGAGCAGAGCCAGGCCGGCCAGAACATCGCCCGCGACATCGAGCAGGTCGCCCAACTGGCCGATGCCAACGAGCACCTGGTGCGCGAGAACAGCGAGCTGTCGCGCTACCTGAGCGAACTGTCGGTGCAGCTGACCGGCGCCTTGAAAAAATACCAATACGAGTGAGGTGAGCATGGACTGGATCTTGTACGCGATGCTGGCGCTGGCCGGCGTCATCGTGGCGGTGTCGGCGATGCTGCAGCGCCGTCGCCGCTGGGTCGAGGCCGGAATGTCGCTGACCAAGACGCTGGCGGCCTGCCGGGCGCTGCTCGCCCTGATCGGCCATTTCCAGCAGCATCGCGGCATGAGTTCGGCGCTGCTCGCTGGCGATCGCGGCTTTGCCGCCCGGCTCGAAGCCAAGGCGCGCGAGATCGACGGGCTGCTGCCGGCGCTGCGCGACGTCGCCCGCGCCGAAAGCGACCGGGTGCATCCGTGCCTGACGCCGAACGCGCTGTCGCTGTTCCAGTTCCACTGGGGGCAACTGCGCGAGCAGCTGAACGGCTTGTCGGTCGAGCACAGCATCGCCCAGCACAGCCAGCTGATCGATCAGCTGCTGCAATGGCTGGCGGCGCTCGGCGAATCGCGGGTCGAACTGCTGCTCGACGACAGCGCGGCCCGCGGCCAAGTGCGCAACTACGCCAGCCGGCTGCCGGCGCTGACCGAATGCCTGGGCCAGGCACGGGCCCTCGGCACCAGCGTCGCCGCCCGGCACGGCTGTTCCGCCGTCGCCCGGGTGCGCCTGATGTTCCTGGTGGCGCGCGCCGAGTCCTTGCTCAGCCAGGCCAACGAGGTCGGGCGGCGCAGTCCGCGGGCGGACCAGGCGGCGCTGGCGGTGCAGGAGATGGCGCGGGTGATCCGCACCCGGATGCTGCTGAGTTCCGGCATCAATGTCGCGGCCCAGGAGTATTTCGGCATCGCCACGACGGCGGTCGACAGCGTCTTTGCCTGGATCGACGAATGTGGCGGCGAGTTGATGCAGGCTGGAAACGGGAGGGCCGATGTTCGGGCAGCAACGCAATTGCAACGTGTCTGAGGTCGGCTTCTGGGCCAACCCGGTACAGCGCCTGGGTTTCGGCCGGGTGCCGGCCGGGGCCCGGGCCATGCCGGTGATGAGCACGTTGTTCGCCAGCCTGGACGGCATGCTGTTCCGTTGCCTGGTGGACGCCGGCCGGACCTTGTTGTCAGTCAGTCCCGGTTGCCGCGAACTGACCGGCTATGCCGCCGAGGATCTGATGGGAAGTTCGCGCCTGGCGTCACTGACCCATTCGGAAGACGTGGCGGCCGTGCGTGGCACCATCCTGGCGGCGCTCGATATCGGCGCGCATTACCGCATCGAATACCGCATCGTTGGCCGGGACGGGGCGGAGAAGTGGGTCCGGGAGCGCGGCATCGGCCTGCGCGACGAGGCCGGCCGGCGCATCGTCGAAGCCTATCTGGAAGACATCACCGACTGCGTCCAGGCCATGATCCAGCTGGCGGAAACCGAGTTGCGCTACCGCAGCATCTTCGAGAATTCGGTCATCGGCATGTTCCAGAGTACCGAGAACGGGCGCTACCTGGCGGCCAACCAGGCGCTGGCGACGCTCTACCGCTACCCGACGCCGGAGGCGCTGATCAGCAGTCTGGCCGATATCGCCAGCGGCCTCTATGTCGACCGGCAGCGGCGCGCCGATTTCAAGCGCCTGATCCAGCGCGACGGCCGGGTCCGCGAGTTCGAATCCGAGGTCATCTGCCACGACGGCAGCCGCCTCTGGATTTCCGAGAACGCCCATGCCGTCTGCGCCCCGGATGGCACGCTGCTGTATTACGAAGGCACGGTCGAGGACATCACCGAACGCCAGCGCTACCAGTCGGTATTACGCCACCAGGCGACGCACGATCCGCTGACCGGCCTGCCCAATCGCAACCTGCTGCAGGATCGCCTGCAACAGGCCGTGCAACTGGCCCAGCGCCAGGGCAGCAAGGTCGTGCTGGCTTTTGTCGACCTCGATAACTTCAAGGTGATCAACGACAGCCTCGGCCATGCCGCCGGCGACGGCTTGCTGATCGAAATCGCCGGCCGCCTGCGCCAGGCCCTGCGCGGCATCGATACCGTGGCCCGCTACGGCGGCGACGAATTCGTGCTGATCATCGGCGAGCAGGCCTCGGGCGAGGCGACCCGGCACCTGCTGGAGCGCGTGCTGGCTTCCGTCCAGGCGCCCTTGACGCTGGAAGGGCATGCCCTGCGCATCAACTGCAGTATCGGCGTCAGCGTCTATCCCGACGATGCCCAGGAGCTCGACGGCCTGCTGCGCGTCGCCGATGTGGCGATGTATCACGCCAAGAAATGCGGCAAGGGCCAGTACCACTTCTATACCCGCGACCTGAACCAGGTCGTGCAGGATCGCTTTGCCCTCGAGAGCGCGCTGCAGAGCGCCATCGAGCACAATGAACTGACCGTGGTGTACCAGCCCAAGGTCGATGCGGCGGCCCGGGTCCGCGGCTTCGAGGCGCTGGTCCGCTGGAACAGCGCCGGGCAGGGACTGGTGACGCCGGACCGGTTCATTCCGCTGGCCGAGGAGACCGGACAGATTCTGGCGATCGGCGAGCAGGTGCTGTATGCCGCCTGCCGGACCGCGGCGAGCTGGCCGCTGATCGATGGCCGGACGCTGAGCGTCGCCGTCAACCTGTCGGCGCGGCAACTGAAGGAGCCCGGCTTGCCGGCCCTGGTCGCCGATGCCCTGGCCGTTTCCGGCCTGCCGGCGGAATGCCTGGAGCTGGAGATCACCGAGAGCATGATCATGGGCGATGTCGAGCACACCATCCGCGTGCTCAAGTCGATCAAGGCGCTGGGCGTGCGCATTGCCGTCGATGACTTCGGCACCGGCTATTCCTCGTTGAGCTACCTGCAGCGCCTGCCAATCGATACGCTGAAGATCGACCGCTCCTTCGTCGCCGGTTGCGACCGGGACGCCAGGGCCATGGCGCTGCCGCACGCCATCGTCTTGCTCGGCAAGACGCTGAATCTGCACATCGTCGCCGAGGGGGTCGAAGCCGCGGCCGAAAGGGATGCGCTGGCGGCTTGCGGCTGCAACGAGTTCCAGGGCTATTTCTACGCGCGGCCGATGCAGGCCGCGGCGGTGGGCGAGTATCTGCAGGCCCGGCTGAACTGAGACCTGCCTAGCTGCCGGCGTCGACCGGCAGCGACAGGCGGAAGCAGCTGCCGGCGCCCGGCGTGCTGCGCACTTCCAGCCGGCCGCCGTGTTTCTTGACGATGATGTCATGGGATAGCGACAGCCCGAGGCCGGTGCCCTTGCCGACCGGCTTGGTGGTGAAGAAGGGTTCGAAGATCCGCTGCTGCACTTCCGCGCTCATGCCCTTGCCGTTGTCCTCGACTTCGCACCAGACGAAGCCGTTGTCCTGGCCGGAGCGCAGGATGATCCGGCCGCGCTTCTCGATCGCCTGGGCGGCATTGACCAGCAGGTTCATGAACACCTGGTTGATCTGCGCCGGCACGCAGCGCACAGCCGGGATGTCGCCGAGTTCGCGGATCACCTCGGCCTTGTACTTGATCTCGTTCCAGACGACGTTGAGCGTGCTCTCGATGCCGGCGTTGAGATCGGCCTCCTGCTGCTCGGCCTCGTCGACGTGGGAGAAGTCCTTGAGGTCCTGGACGATGCGGGTGACCCGGCCAAGGCCTTCCTGCGATTCGTGGATCAATGTCGGCAGGTCGTCGCGCAGGAAGGCGAGATCGGCTTGCTGGCGGGCGCTGGCGATCAGCGCCGGATCGCCGGTCTCATAGGCGGTGATGACGTCGAGCAGGTGGCCGGTGTAGAGCTTCAGCGTGCCCAGGTTGGAATTGACGAAGCCGACCGGGTTGTTGATTTCGTGGGCGACGCCGGCGGCCAGCTGGCCGATGGCGGCCATTTTTTCCGACTGCATCAGCTGGTTCTGGGTTTCCTCGAGGCGGGCGGCCAGGTTCCGGTTCTGCTCCGCGACTTCGGTGAAATGCCGGTGCGCGTCCTGGAGCAGATCGGGAAGCCGCGTCGGCCGCGCCGCACCGGCCGGATCCTCGGCGCTTTCGCGCAATTGCCCGAGCTGATTGACGCTGTCGACCAGTTGCCGGAGCGGGGTATCGACGGTGTCGATGCCGGTTTCGTAGCGCTGGTCCCAGACAAAGGCGTGCATGTTCACTCTCCGGATTGCGGGCCGATGACCCGCAGGATTTCCTCGGCCGTGGTCCGCCCGGCGGCGACCAGTTCGGCGCCGTGGCTGGCGATCGGCCGCATGCCTTTGTGGCGGATCAGGCGGCTGATTTCGAGAATGCTGGCACCGCCGCCGATGCGGTCGCGCAATTCGTCATCGAGGGTGAGGATTTCGTAGACGCCGACCCGGCCCTTGTAGCCGAGGCCGTGGCAGGTCGGGCAGCCCTTGCCGCGGAAGGCCGGGCGGGCCGGATCGAAGCGCGGGCCGAGGCGGCGGTACAGCTCGGCGTCGGGGGCCACGGGTTCGCTGCAGGCGGCGCAGATTTTCCGTACCAGGCGCTGGGCGATGATGCCTTCGAGAGCCGAGGCGACGACATAGGGCTTCATGCCCAGGTCGAACAGGCGGGCGATGGTGGCCACTGCCGAGTTGGTGTGCAGCGTCGAGAACACCTGGTGACCGGTCAGCGCCGCGTGGAAGGCGACTTCGGCGGTGTCGAAATCGCGGATCTCGCCGAGCAGGATGACGTCCGGGTCCTGGCGCAGGATGGCGCGCAGCACCGCCGGGAAGGTCAGGCCGATCTTTTCGCGCACCAGTACCTGGCCGGCCATGTCCAGGTAGTACTCGACCGGATCTTCGATGGTGATGTAGTTCTTGCCCGGCGTCGCGTCGTGCTGCAGCAGCGAGTACAGCGTCGTCGTCTTGCCGCTGCCGGTCGGCCCGGTGGCCAGGATGATGCCCTGCGGCTTGGCCACCATGTCGGCGATGCGCGTCAGGTCGGCGGCCGGGAAGCCGAGGCCCTCCAGACTCTGCACCGCGGCGTTGCGGTCGAGGATGCGCATCACCACCTTTTCGCCGTTGATCGTCGGCAGGGTCGAGATGCGCAGATCGACCATGCGCATCGGCGTCTTCACGGTGATCCGTCCGTCCTGCGGCCGCCGGCGCTCGGAGATGTCGAGCTCGGACATGATCTTCAGGCGCGAGACCAGCGAATGGTGCAGGTGGTGCGGGATGTGGATCTTGTCCACCAGCACGCCGTCGATGCGGTAGCGGACGATGACGCTCTTGGTGCGCGGCTGGATGTGGATGTCGGAGGCACCGAGGCGGATGGCCTCGAGGATGATCGCGTTGGCCAGGCGGATGGCCGGCGGCGCCTCGGTCTCGCGCAGCAGGTCTTCGAGGCCCGTGATGTCGTCGTCTTCGATGACGACTTCGATGCCCTCGTAGGGATCGACGCCGGAAACCAGCGTCTCCAGTTCCTTGAAATCGACCGCCCCGTCGCCGCCATAGACCGCCTCGATCTTGCGCTTGATCGCCTCGGCATCGGCCATCACCACGGTCAGGTCGAGGCCGGCGGTGAAGCGCACCTCGTCGATCAGCCCTTCGTCGAGCGGGTCGGCCATGGCCAGCAGCAGGCGTTTGCCATCGAGTCTCAAGGGCAGCACCATCTGGCGGACGCAGAAGCTGTGCGGAATCAGTTCGGCCAGCGCCGGATCGACGCGAAACTCGGCCAACTGCACTTCCTCGATCAGCATGTCGGTGCGCAGGATCTCGCGGATGCGCCGCTCCGGCACCCAGTCCTTCTCCAGCAGCAGGCGGATCAGCGGCTCCTTGCGCCGTTCCTGCAGCAGCGTTAGCTCCTGCAGCTGAGGCGCGCTGAGCGCCCCCTTGTTGTGCAGCACGATGCCCAGGCGGCTGCGGTGGGTGGCCGCCAGCTTGGCCAGGGCCGAGATTTCCTTGCTCTTCTTCTCGTTCTCGCTCTTCAGCGCCCGGTTGCGGGCGATCAGGTCGAAGCGTTCGAGGGCCAGCGCGACGGTGACGCGCAGGTCGTCGTCGTTCCACGGCTTGAGGATGAACTTGTAGACGGCGCCCTCGTTGATCGCCCCCATCACCGCGTCGGTGTTGGCATGGCCGGTCAGCATGATGCGGATGGTTTCCGGCGAACGCGCCTTGACCTCGCGCAGGAACTCGGCGCCGTTCATTGCCGGCATCATGAAGTCGCTGATCACCAGATGGGTTTCCGCCTCGGCCAGGCGCTGCAGCCCCTCGGCGCCGCTGTCGGCGGTGACCACCTGGTAGTTCTCCTGGCGGAAGACGCGGGTCAGGGCCTTCAGGATGCCCGGCTCGTCATCGACGAAAAGCAGCCGGTAGCGCGGCGGCGTCAGGTGGGCGGCGGGGGCCTGCGGGGCGGCGGTATTGCCGGTGAACAGTTTCGAATAGTCGGTCATGAGGCTACCGGAAAGAAGACGCTCACCGTCGTGCCGGTGTTCGCCGTGCTGCTCAGCTCGATGCGGCCGCTGTGGGCGAGCACGATGTTGCGCGCCGAGGAGAGGCCGAGGCCGGCGCCGGCACCGACCGGGCGGGTGGTGTAGAAAGGCTCGAAGGCACGGGATTTTTGCTCGTCGCTCATGCCGACGCCGTCATCGTGAATGCGCACCCGGATGCCGGCCTCGTCGGCCTCGCTGGCGACGACGATGCTGCCGGGTCGGCCAGCATCGACGATGGCCTGGACAGCGTTGCGCAGCAGGTTCATGAACATCTGGTTGAGGTGGCCGGGCAGGCAGACCATCGGCGGCAGCGGCAGCAGTTCGAGGCGCAGGCTGACGCCGGGCGGCAGCTGACCGTCGATGACGCCGGCAGCGTGGCGCAGGCACTCGTTGATGTCGGTGTATTCCTCGCTGGCCCGGTCGACGTTGGAGAAGCTTTTCAGCTCGGCAACGATGCGGGCGATGCGGTCGAGGCCCTTGATGCATTCCTGCAGCAGGTCCTGACCGTCGTCAATGATGAAGTCGAGATCGAGTTCTGCCCAGGCCGCTTCCGGCAACCGGCCCTTGAGTCCGGCAACGACGTCGAGATAGTGGCCGAAGGTGCTCAGGTTGCTGCGCACGAAGCCGAGCGGATTGTTGACTTCGTGGGCGACGCCGGCCGCCAGCTGGCCCACGGAAGCGAGTTTCTCGGCCTCGTAGAGCATCTGCTGGCGTTCCTCGAGTTGGGCGACCTGGGCCTGGACGCGCTTTTCCAGCTGTTCGGCCAGGGCCTTGTAGCGGGCTTCCGAATCGAGCAGGCGGGCGTGTTCCAGGCGCAAGGTCTCGAAATCCTCGCTCATCGCCTGGACATGGAGGCTGGAGGCCATCTTGAAGCGCAGCTGCGTGCGCAACAACTGGGTGAGCAGGGCCGCCGCGTTGCGCAGCGCCGCCGCCTCGCCGGCGCCGCACAGCCAGCCGATCGGTTCCAGCTCGACGATCAGCGGCTCGCGCCGGGCGGCCGGTGGCAGCAGGCCCCAGAGCACATGGCCGGCGCGGTCGCAGATGGCCAGGTCGCCACCGAGCAGCCCGGCAAGGGCGCCGCCGGCCTGGGCCAATCGTGCGCCGTCGAGCAGCTCGGCGAGTGGCCAGTCGCGGTCGAAGGTCTCGCTCATGCTGGACGGGCGGCGCCGAGCACGCCGCCAACGAAACTGTCCTCGTCGAGGCCGTGCTGGCTGGTCAAGGCGCAGGCCTCGGCATGGCGGCGGAAGGTGGCGCGCAGCAGCAGTTCGAAAGTGGCGACGACCCCATCGCCGCGCAGCGCCGAGGCGAAGCTCAGCGGCCACGGCGCGGCGGCCCAGCGGTCGCGGATTTCCGCCGGCGGCACGGCGCTGGCCAGATCCTGCTTGTTGAACTGGACGACCAGCGGTAAGGCTTCGAAATCGAGGCCGACGCGCGAGCAGTTTTCCGCCAGCATCTGGAAGGCCTCGGCGTTATTGGTTTCCTGGCTGCGCTCGGAGTCGGCGACGAAGACGACGCCGTCGGCACGCGACAGCACCGCCTTGCGCGTGCCGTCGTGGGCCACCTGGCCGGGCACGGTGAACAGCCGGAGCTTGACCAGCAGCCCGGAGGGGGCGCGAAAGCCGAGCGGCAGCAGGTCGAAGAACAGCGTTCGGTCGCCCTGCGTTTCCAGCGTCATCATCTCGCCCTTCAGCTCCGGCGCCAGCAGGTCGTGCAGACGCAGCAGGTTGGTCGTCTTGCCGCTCTGTGCCGGGCCGTAATAGACCAGCTTGAAGCTCAGGGCGCTGGCGTCGCCATCCGGCATCGCTCAGTCTTTCTGCAGATCGGGATCGAGCAGCACCGAGCCGTCCGGCCCCCAGTTGACCTGGGTGATGCCCGGTTCGAGCTGTTCCAGGCGTTCGGCCTCGAGGGCTTCCGGCGTCGTGTCGCCCATTTCCAGGCGGACCAGGTTGGCCAGCTGGCGGTTTTCCAGCAGCAGTTCATGGTGTGCCAGCGCCTGGGCGATCGCTGCCAGCAGCTCGTAGTCATTCCACGGCTTGCCGAGGAAGCGTTCGATGCCGACCTCATTGACGGCGCGGATCAGCGCATTCAGGTCGGCATAGCCGGAGAGGATCAGGCGCGCCGCATCGGGCTGGATTTCCTTGGCCGCCTTGAGGAATTCGATGCCGTCCATTTCCGGCATCCGGTAGTCGCTGACGAACAGGTCGAACTCCGCCTCGCGCGCCCGCGCCAGCGCCGCCTTGGCCGACGAGAAGGCCTCGACTTCCAGCGTGTAGGTCTTGTTGCCGAAGGAGCAGGGGGCGACGCGCAGCAGGCGGCGCAGGGATTTGAGGATCGATTCCTCGTCATCGACGAGCATGACGCGGCTCATGATTTTTCCTCCTGACGAATATGGACCGTATAGGTGCGCTGTTCGCTTTCCTCCAGCTTGATCAGCTGCTGGATGATCTCCGGCGTCAGCCGGCTGCCCTGGGCGAGCAGCATGAAGCCTTCCGAATGGTTCAGCTCGCGGGCCAGGATCTGGCCCGGCTTGAGCTGCAGTGGCCGCAGCGTCTGCTCGCCGGGCGGCGGTTTTTGCGTCTCGGCGAGCAGCGCGGCGAAAGCGTCGACGACGCGCGGGTCGTAGCGGCGGCCGCGGTTGTCGAGCAGGAAGGTCAGCGCATCCGCCGGTTTCTGCGGGCGTTGCGCCAGGGTGCCGATCTGCAGGGCGTCGTAGTCGTTGACCACGGCCAGGATCCGGCTGCCGATGGGAATGGCCATGCCGGCCAGGCGGTCGGGAAAACCGCTGCCGTCGTAATTCTCGTGATGATGGCGGATCAGCAGCGCCGAGTCGCGCAGCTTTTCGATCGGCATCAGGATGTTCTGGCCGAGCACCGCGTGCTTCATCACCTGGGCCCGGTGGTCGGGGGTCAGCAGGTTGAACGGGCGGACCAGCAGTTCGTCGGCCAGGCCGATCTTGCCGATGTCGTGCAGCAGACCGGCCAGCATGATGGTCTGCACCTCGTTGTCGCTCAGTTGCAGGCGGCGGGCCGTCGCCCGGGCGTGCTCGGCGACTCGCCGGCCGTGGCCGGCGAGTTGCGCCCCGGCCTGGCCGGCGCGCAGTTCGACCATGCCGGCGCAGACTTGCACCGTGGCCATGAAGGTCTTGCGTAATTCGCCCAGGGCCCCGCGGACTTCCGCCGTGCGCTCGGCGACCTTCTGTTCCAGGCCGGCGTTCAGGGCTTTCAGTTCGTCGTTCTGCTGTTGAGTGAGTTCCGTCAGGCGCTGGTTTTCCGCTTCCAGGCGCTGGCGTTCGAGGGCCTCGCGGACGACCAGGACGATTTCGTTGTCGTCCCAGGGCTTGGCGATGTAGCGGTAGATCTCGCCCTCGTTGATGGCGGCGATGGTCGAGGTGATGTCGGCATAGCCGGTAAGCAGGATGCGGATGATGCCCGGCCATTTCTGACGCACCGCCTTGAGGAAAGTGGCGCCGTCCATTTCCGGCATGCGCATGTCGGAAATGACCAGATCGACCGTTTCGCTGGCCAGCGTGTCGAGCCCGGCCTGGCCGCTCTCGGCGATCAGGATGCGATAGCCGTGCGGCCGGAACAGCCGGCGCAGGGCGGAGAGGATGCTCGGTTCGTCATCGACGAAGAGCAGGGTGAGGGGACGCGCCTCGCTCATGGGGTGGGCTCCGTTGGCTGGGTGGCGGGGGCGTTGCCCGGCGCCTGATGGATCGGCAGGATGACGCGGAAGCTGGTGCCGACGCCGGGTTCGCTGTGGACTTCGATGCGGCCATGATGGCGGCGCACGATGTTGTAGGAGAGCGACAGGCCGAGGCCGGTGCCCTTGCCGATCGGCTTGGTGGTGAAGAAGGGATCGAAGATGCGATTCAGGTTCTCGGCGGCGATGCCGGAGCCGGTATCGCTGACCTCGACGCAGACGCTGTCGTCGCCCAGGCAGGTGGTGCGGATGGTGATCGTGCCCTGGTTTTCGATGGCATGCCCGGCATTGACCAGCAGGTTCATGAATACCTGGTTGAGCTGCGAGATCAGGCAATGGACCGGCGGGATGTCGCCGTAGTCCTTGATCACCTTGCACTTGTATTTCAGTTCGTTCCAGACAATGTTCAGCGTCGAATCGAGCCCCTGATGGAGATCGGCCTGCTGCCATTCCTGTTCGCCGACGCGCGAGAAGCTCTTCAGGTCCTGGACGATCTTGCGCACGCGGCCGAGACCATCCTTCGATTCGGCGACCAGGTTGAAGATGTCGTCCTTGATGAAGGCGTAATCGCGCTGTTCGAGCAGGCGGTCGAGGGCGGCCGATTCGGCCGAGGCCGGCTGGGCGGCGACGAACTGCTGATAGGCCTCGATGATCGCCTGCAGGTCGTGCAGGTAGCCATCGAGGGTGCCGAGATTGGAATGGACGAAACCGATCGGATTGTTCAGTTCGTGGGCGATGCCGGCAGCCAGCTGGCCGATCGAGGCCATCTTCTCCGACTGCATCAGCTGGCCGCTAGCTTCCTCCAGCCGTGCGTTCAGCGTCTGCAGGCGGGCCAGATTGTCGGCCAGCAGCAGGTCCTGCTGCTTGCGGTCGCTGATGTCGGTGACCACGCCGTCGTAATACAGCGGTGTGCCGTCATCAGCGCGCTGCACCTGGGTGCGGTCGACCACCCAGATCACCCGGTTGTCGGCGGTGACCAGGCGGTACTCCTGCTTGTAGGCCGGCAGGCCGGCAGCGGTGTTGCGCTTGACCTCGTCGATGACGCGGGCCAGATCGTCGGGATGCACTATGTCGGCATAGTGCGGCCGGCCGGCGAGCAGGTCGCCCGGCGCATAGCCCCACTGGCGGACGTTGTCCGAGACGAAGACCACCGGCCAGTTGCCGCTCGCCTGCCAGCGGAAGCAGACCACCGGGCTGGCATTGACCACCTGCATGGCCAGGGCGAAGGCCTTTTCCGAACGCAGGCGATGAACGATGCGCCAGGTTTCGTTGCCGATCAGCTGGACGGTCTCGAGATCGAAATCGCTGTAGGCGTCTTCCTTGTTGCCGACGCCGGTGACCATGCGCACGCTGGCGCCGATGACGGTCGGTACGCTGAGCAGGCGGCGCAGCTGCGAATGGCCGTCCGGCAGGCCGCGGCGGTCGGCCGCTGTCGCGTAGTCGTTGATGATCAGCGGTTTTCGGAAGCGGACGGCATCGGCCCAGATGCCGGCTTCGCCGACCGGGTAGTGGCGGTCGTAGGCGGCCCGGCAGTAGTGATCCAGCGTCTGGCGCGACCAGGCGGCCAGTTCTATGCTGTCGCCGTCCTCATTGACGAAATGCATGAAGCCGATCTGGCTGCCGGTCAGGCTTTCGGCCTGGGCCAGGGCAAATTGCATGAAATCGCCTTCGGCCATGATCTCGGCTTTGAGCGACAGGTCGAGGAGGACCGCCGAGCGCCGCACCTGGAGTTCGAGGGCGCGTTCGGCAGCGCGCCGCTCGCTCATGTCGGTGACGACCACGGTCATGTATTCGCAGCTGCCATCGGGGCCGCGGATGGCGCGGGCGACGATTACCGCATCGACGGTGGCGCCGTCCGGGCGCAGGTAGCGTTTTTCCAGCGCGTAGGAGTCCCGTTCGCCGCGCAGCACGGCAGCGAATGCCTGCTGGCTCTTTTCCAGGTCGGCGGGATGGGTCATCTCGCCCCAGCCCTTGCCCTGCATCTCCTCCGGGGTGTAGCCGAGCATCCGGGCGAGTGCCGGATTGACGTCGATCCAGCGCCCATCGGGCAGGACGCGGCCGATACCGACCATGGCGTGGTCGAAGACGGCGCGGAAGCGCTCCTCGGTTTCGCGCTCGGAATGCTTGGCGGCAAGCCCGGAATCTGCCATTACGCCCCCGGGGCCGCGTGGTACTGGCGGGTTTCCTTGGCCAAGCGGAAGGCTTCGCGGACCTGCTCGCGCAGCTGGTCGTCATCCCAGGGTTTGGTCAGGAACTTGTAGATGGCGCCGCGGTTGATGGCGCCGGTGACCGAGTCGAGGTCGGTGTAGCCGGTGAGCACGATGCGGATGGTCGCCGGGTAGAGCTGGCGGACGCGGGAAAAGAATTCGGTGCCCGACATCTCCGGCATGCGCTGGTCGGAGAGGATCACCTGGACGTGGTGCTTGGCCAGCAGATCGAAGGCTTCGAGCGGCGAGGTGGCGGTCAGGATCTGGTAGCCCTCGCGGCGCAGCAGGCGGGTCAGGGCATTGAGGATGTTCGGTTCGTCATCGACCAGCAGCAGCGTCTGCCCCGGATCGGCCGGGATGTCCGGGATCGCCAGGCGCTTGTTGCCGGCCAGCAGCTGTTCGAATTCGTCCGCCGGCAGCGGCCGGCTGAACAGGTAGCCCTGCATCGCGTCGCAGCGGCGGCCGCGCAGGAAACTGGCCTGGGCCTCGGTCTCGACGCCCTCGGCGAGTACCGACAGGTTGAGGCTGCGGCCCATGACGATGGCCGCCGTGGCGATCGCCGCATTGACCGGGTTTTCGATGATGTCGCGGACGAAGCCCTGGTCGATCTTCAGCTTGTCGAAGGGGAAGCGCGAAATGTAGGCGAGCGAGGAATAGCCGGTGCCGAAATCGTCGAGCGACAGCTTGACGCCGAGCTTCTTCAGGGCGCGGCAGGTGGCGATCGCCTCGTCCACCTCATCGATGAAGGCGCTCTCGGTAATTTCCAGCTCCAGGGCGGCGGCCGGCAGGCCGGTGTCGGCCAGGGTCTGGCTGATCACCCGCTCCAGGTTGGGCTGGCGGAACTGGCGCGCCGACAGATTGACCGCGACGCGCAGGGCGAGCAGGCCGAGGTCGAGCCAGCGGCGGGTCTGCAGGCAGGCCTGGCGCAGCACCCATTCGCCGATCGGCAGGATCAGCCCGGTTTCCTCGGCGATCGGGATGAATTCGATCGGCGACACGGCGCCGAACAGCGGATTGTTCCAGCGCAGCAGGGCTTCCATGCCGATGATGTTGCCGCTTTCCAGGCTGATCTGCGGCTGGTAGTGCACGGCCATTTCATTGTTGGCCAGGGCATTGCGCAAGGCCGATTCCAGCCCGAGGCGGCGGGCAGCGTCGGAATCCATTTCCGGCGAGTAGAAGCGGAAGGTGTTGCGTCCGGCCGCCTTGGCACGGGACAGGGCGCTGTCGGCTGCCTTGAGCAGATCGTCGGCGCTGTTGCCATCGCGCGGGGCGACGCTGATGCCAGCACTGGCGGTCAGCGTCACCGGCTGGCCGGCGACGACGAAGGGCTCGGCGATGGCGTCGAGCATGCGCTGGGCCAGGGCGATGGCGTCGTGTTCCTGGCCGAGGTTGGCCATGACGAAGCCGAATTCGTTGCCGGAGCGGCGGCCGACCGTGTCGCCCTCGCGCACCTGCAAATTCAGGCGGCGGACGATTTCGCGCAGGGCTTCGTCGCCGGCCGGCGGGCCGAGGCTTTCGTTGATGCTGCGGAAGCGGTCGAGGTCGAGCAGGATCACCGCCGTCTGTCGCTCGAAGCGCTGGGCGCCGAGCAGCGACTGGGCGAGGCGGTCGGCGAACAGGTTGCGGTTGGGCAGGTTGGTCAGCGGGTCGTAGCTCGACAGGTACTGGATGCGCTCGGCCGCCGCCTTGCGTTCGGACAGGTCGCTGAAGATGCCGACGTAGTTGGCCAGGCGGCCGTTCTCGTCATGGACGGCGGAAATGCTCAGCCACTCGGTCGTCAGTTCGCCATCCTTGCGCCGGTTGGTGATTTCCCCCTGCCAGTTGCCGTGAACGGCGAGGGCTTCCCACAGCGCCCGGTAAAAGGCCGGGCTGTGCGACCCCGAGCGCAGCAGGGCCGGCGTCTGGCCGCGCACTTCCTCGGCGCTGTAGCCGGTCAGGCGGGTGAAGGCCTCGTTGGTCAGCAGGATGCGGTTGTCCGGGTCGGTGATGCAGACCCCGTCGTTGATCTGGGTAAATACCGTCGACGACAGCCGGTGCTCCATCTCGGCCTGCTTGCGCCGGCTGATGTCGATCATCGTGCCGACCGAATTCAGCGGCGCGCCCTGCGCGTCGCGGCGCAGGGCGCGGCCGCGGGCCTCGATCCAGATCCAGTGGCCGCGCTGGTGGCGGGCACGGAACTCCTCGACGCGCACCTCGTCGTGCGGCGTCGACAGTTCGGCGAGGCGACCCTCGACGCCGGGGCGATCCTCCGGATGGACCATGGCCAGGAAGGCGGCGATGCTGGTCGGGGCCTGGTCGAGGCCGAACAGATGGCGCAGCGGCTCGCTCCAGGTGGTGCTGCCGCTGCGGTGATCGAGTTCCCAGATGCCCAGTTCGACGGAATCCAGCGCCAGTTTCAGGCGTGCCTCCAGGCCGGCGTTTTCGGCTACCCGGCGCTTGACTTCGCTTTCCAGCCATTCCTGCTGGCTGGCCCGGCGGTCGCGCGCCAGCTTCAGTTCCAGCTGGGCCTGGACGCGCGCCCGCAGTACCGCCGGCTTGATCGGTTTGGCGATGTAGTCGGCGGCGCCCTCGAGCAGGCCGGCTTCCTCGTCGGCGGCGCTGTCCAGGGCCGTGACGAAGATCACCGGGATGTCGCGGGTTTCCGAGCGGGCGCGCAGTTCGGCCAGCACGGCATGGCCGTCCATCTCCGGCATCATCACGTCGAGCAGGATCAGGTCGGGGCGCGGGGCGAGGGCGGCATAGCGCAGCGCTGTCGGGCCGTTGCTGGCGACGCGGACGCTGACATCGAGTTCCTGCAGCATGTCGGCAAGGGTGCTCAGGTTGTCGGGGATGTCGTCCACGGCCAGGACGACTGGCCGTGTTGCCGGCCGCGAATCCGTCTCCCGATCCGTCATGGCTTGTTCTCCGAGGTCTTGTTGCCGATGCCTGCTAGTTTCACCCGCGCCGCGCCGGCAGGCAAGGACCGCAGGCGTCGGCGTCCGGCAAGTTTCATGACGATTGGGCGATCAGGCGGCGGACGATGGCCAGGGCGCTCTCGTAGTCGAAGCTGCTCATCGCCCGGCGCAGCGGGCCGAATTCTTCTGCAAAGGCTGACTGCAGCGCCGCCTGCAGGCGGCTGAAGGCAGGACTGGCCTCGACATCGCCGATGGCGAGCAGGTCGGCGAGTACCTGCAGCTCGGCCGCGGCGGGCGGCGGGCTGGCCGGCGGCGGCGCCTCGCCGGGGGCCTCGATAGCGATACCGGCCAGGTATTTGCCGAGGATGGTGTAGAGCGCCTCCGGGTCCACCGGCTTGGCCAGGAAGTCGTTCATGCCGGCGGCCAGGCAGCGCTGGCGGTCCTCGCTGTAGGCATTGGCGGTCAGGGCGACGATGGGGATCGCTGCGCCGCCGGGCAGGGCGCGGATGCGCCGGGTAGCATCGAGGCCGTCGAGGCCGGGCATCTGGATATCCATCAGGATCAGGTCGAAGCCGCCTTCCTGGAAGCGCGCGATGGCGGCGAAGCCGTCGTCGGCGGTGGCCACCTCGAGGCCGGTGGCGGCCAGCAGGTCGCAGCCGATTTCGCGATTGAGCGGTTCGTCCTCGACCAGCAGGACGCGGCCGAACAGGCGCTGGCTGAGCGCCGGGCTACTTCCGGCGGCGTTCTCAGGCGGCAGGCCGGCCGCTTTCAGGCGGGCGGTGATCCAGAAGCTGCTGCCCTGGCCGGGTGTGCTGTCGACGCCGACTTCGCCGTCCATCAGGTGGGCGAGGTGGCGGGCGATGGCCAGGCCGAGTCCGGTGCCGCCGTATTGCCGGGTGGTCGAGGCATCGAGCTGTTCGAAGGGCTTGAACAGCCGGGGCACGTCTTCCGGCCGGATGCCGAGGCCGGTATCGCTGACAACGAAGCGGCAGGTGACGTTCTCGCCGTCATTGGCCAGCAGTTCGCCGGACAGGTGGATCGAGCCGGCGCGGGTGAACTTCAGGGCATTGCCGGCGAAGTTGATCAACACCTGGCGCAGCCGCTTGGCGTCGCCGATGGCCAGCGCCGGCAGCTTGCCGCCGTCGACGCCGACCAGCAGTCCCTTGCCCAGCGCCTGGTCGCGAATGACCGCGGCGGCCGCCTGCAGGACTTCGCGCGGATCGAAAGTCTGGTTTTCCAGTTCGAGCTTGCCGGATTCGATCTTCGACAGGTCGAGGATGTCGTTGATCACCTGCAGCAGGTGTTCGGAAGCGCTGGTGACCTTGAGCAGCTTGTCGCGCTGGGCGGGCTCGAGCGGGCTTTTGAGCAACAGGTAGTTGAGGCCGATGATGGCGTTCATCGGCGTGCGGATTTCGTGGCTCATGTTGGCCAGGAAGGCCGACTTGGCCAGGTTGGCCGATTCGGCGGCGGCCGTGGCCTGGGCCAGTTCGCCGGTGCGCTGGTCGACCAGCTGCTGCAGGTGCTGGCGGTGCGCTGCCAGTTCCTCTTCGATCCGTCGTTGATCGCTGATGTCCTCCTTGACCGCGACATACTGGCTGGTCGTCCCGTCGCTGCCGCGCACCGGCGAGATGGTGGCGCGCTCGATGTAGTGACTGCCGTCCTTGCGCCGGTTGACCAGTTCACCGCGCCAGATCTCGCCGGCAGTCAGCGTCTGCCACATGGCCTGGTAGGTTGCCGGCGGCGTGTTGCCGGATTGCAGGATGCGCGGATTCTCGCCGATGACTTCGTCGGGGAAGTAGCCGCTGGTCACGCAGAAGGCCAGATTGACGTAGGTGATGCGGGCATTGATGTCGGTGATGACGATGCTGGCCGGACTCTGTTCGACCGCCGTCGACAGCCGGCGCAGATCCTGTTCGGCGATTTCCAGGGCGGCCAGGCGTTCGGCCAGTTGGTTATTGAGCGTTTCGATGGCTTGGTGGTCGGCAGCGTGCTCGTTCTCCCGCTCGCCGAGGGCGCTGATCATTTCATTGAAACGCTGGTTGAGCAGGGCCAGTTCCTCGGGTAGCCGGGTGTCGCCCAGGTACACCGCGAAGTCGCCACTGGCTACACTTGCCGTGGCGCCCTTTAGCTGACCGACCCAGCGCTCGATCAGACGATACAGGTAATAGCGCGAGAGCAGGATGGAGAGCAGGGCGACGGTGACGAGCAGCAGCACATGCAGCATAAAGGCGCGCTCGATGGCATGCAGGGTCTCGTTGACCGGCGCGCCGATGGCGGCCACCAGATGGCCATCGGCGATCTGCAAGCGTTGCAGCAGGTAGAGGCGCTCGATGCCGTCGAGCCCGTTCATCACGACCCGGTCATCATCATGGCGCAGGGCGGCCAGCAGGCGTTCGCGACTGGCCGCATCGAAGGCGCTGCCGCGCCAGATGTCGGGGTCGGGATGGCGGGAAACGACGCTGCCGTCATCGGTGACCAGCAGCGATGTCCAGCCCTTGGGCAACTGCTGGTTACGGCTGATGCGGTCGAACCAGGCGATGTCGCTGGCGAGATAGAGGGCAGCTTGCAGCTTTCCCTCGGCATCGCGCACTGGCAGGCCGATGGTGATGCCGCGCTTGCCGGAAATGAGGCCGGTCTGATAGTGGCCGCTGGTGATGTCGGTAGCGGTCAGGGCTTCCTGGAACCACGGGCGGTCGGCGACATTGACCGGGCGCGTGATCGGATGGGCACTGCAGAACACGTCGCCGTTGGCCAGGGCAGCGCCGATGTTGGCGATATCGTGGGTGACGCTGAGCAGGCGCTTGGCCAGGCCGGAGCAATCGTCCGCATCCAGACTCCGCATGTTGTCGGCCCCGGCCATGATGTGCAGCATTTCGCGCACCTGGCGCAGGGCGGCTTCTTCCTCGATGCGCGCAGCCTGAAGCAGGCTTTTGCCGAGCGTCACGATGTGGTCGGTGGCCAGCCGCCGCTCATGGCGGTAGTCGAGGACGGTGAGCAGCAGCAGGGGCAGGATGGCCAGCGCCAGGACCAGCCACAGTCTGTGGCTCAGCGAGAAAGTCGGCATCCTGGTGCGGCCCCCTGTGGTGCGGCTGCGGACGGTGCAGCCGGCTGGCGAACGGTTCCGGGCGAAGGTGCCGCGGCGCTGTGGCGATTTTTACATCAATGCCGCGACTTTGAGAAGTTGCCGGGGCGGCTCATTCGAGATGTTCGACCATCAGCTGCGGTGTCTCGACGCCCATGTATTCGTTGATCGCCAGGCGGAAGGCGAGGCGTGTGTTGTGGCCCGGTTGCCTGGTGAAATTGAACTGGATCGCATCGATCCGGGCGCCACCCTTGCGCAGCCGCAACTTCAGGTGCTTTTCCTTGAGCACGCGCTGCTGCTCGACTTCGAACTCGTCCATGAACAAGGGCGCCGGGAAGCCCTGGCCCCAGATCTCGTTTTCCAGCAGCCGGGCCATTTCCAGCGAGTAGTAGCCGCCTTCCAGCGCGCCGTCGGTTTCCAGCGTCCGGGTCAGGTCGGCCGGCGCCAGCAGCTCGCCGGCGACTTGAGCGAACAGCTCGCGGAACTGGGCGAAATTCTCGGCGCGCAGCGTCGCCCCGGCCGCCATCGCGTGCCCGCCAAAGCGCAGCAGCAGGCCGGGGGCGCGCTTGGCCACGAGGTCGAGCGCGTCGCGCAGGTGCAGGCCGGGAATCGAGCGGCCGGAACCCTTGACGATGCCGCCCTCGCCGGGGGCGAAAGCGAACACCGGGCGATGCAGCTTGTCCTTGATGCGCGAGGCCAGGATGCCGACGACGCCTTCGTGCCAGCTGTCATCGAAGAGGGCGATGCCGGCGGTGGCGTCGTCGGCATCGAGCGATTCGAGCAGGATCAGCGCCTGCTCCTGCATGCCGGATTCGATTTCGCGGCGCTCGCGGTTCAGGGTGTCGAGCTGCTGGGCGATGTTCAGGGCGCGGGCCGGGTCGTCGGTGAGCAGGCATTCGACGCCCAGGCGCATGTCGGCGAGCCGCCCGGCGGCGTTCAGACGGGGGCCGAGGATGAAGCCGAGGTCCATCGCCGTCGCCTTCTGCGGCTCGCGGCCGGCGGCCTTGAACAGGGCGGCGAGGCCCGGCTGCAATTGGCCGGCGCGCATGCGCTTGAGGCCCTGGCTGACCAGGATGCGGTTGTTGCGGTCGAGCTTGACGACGTCGGCGACGGTGCCCAGGGCGACCAGGTCGAGCAGCACGGCGAAATTGGGCTCCGGACGCTCGGCGAAGAAGCCGCGCGCGCGTAGTTCGGCGCGCAGGGCGAGCATCACGTAGAACATCACGCCGACGCCGGCGATGCACTTCGACGGGAAGGCGCAGCCCGGCTGGTTCGGGTTCACGATGCAATCGGCTGCCGGCAGCGTCGCCGCCGGCAGGTGGTGGTCGGTGATCAGGGTGGCGATGCCGTGCTCGCGGGCCCGCTCGACGCCCTCGATGCTGGCGATGCCGTTGTCGACGGTGATGATCAGGTCCGGCGACTGCGCGGCGGCGACGTCGACGATTTCCGGCGACAGGCCGTAGCCGAGCTTGAAGCGATCGGGCAACAGGAAATCGACGTCGGCGCCGAGCATCTTCAGGGCGCGCATGCCTACTGCCGTGGCCGTGGCGCCGTCGCAGTCGTAGTCGCCGATGATCAGCATTTTTGCTTCGGCTTCGATGGCGTCGGCCAGGATGCTGGCAGCTGCCGCGGCATTGGTCAGCGCCGTGGGCGGCAGCAGCGATTTCAGCTCGTAGTCGAGCTCGGCCTTGTCGGTGACGCCGCGCGCGGCGTAGAGGCGGGCGAGCAGCGGGTGCAGGCCCTGCTGTTCGAGTTGCCAGACGGCGCGCTGGGGGATCGGGCGATTGACGATGCGGGTCACGGTTTTCCTTCGGCGATTTCCCCGGCCAGGGCGGCCAGCGGCCGGCTCCGGCGCCAGAATTTCCAGCGATCGATGCCGCGCAGCGACCAGTGCAGTTCGCCGTAGATGGTCGGGGCGACGATGTTCAGTTCGCGCACCGGGCGGCCGAGACTGCGGCGCAGCGGGGCGAACCAGCTGGTTTCGAGCTGCTGCCAGGCCTGGCGCCAGCCGTCGCTGTCTTCGTAGAGCACTGGCGGCAGGAGCGTATCGAGGACGACCAGCGGTGCGCTGCCGGACGAAGCCAGTTGCAACAGGCCGGCGAGTCCGGCCGGCAGCGGATGGGCCGGGGTGCCGGCGGCGCGGGCCAGGCCGGTGGCCAGCGGGTGGTTGCTCCAGACGGCGGAAAACTGGCCCGGTGACGGCCGCGTCAGGTGTCCGCCGCCCCATAGCCAGAGGCTGTTGAGCACCGGCTGGCCGGCCTGCTCGCGGCGGGTATTGAGCGGATGACCGTGGAGGAACATCTGCACTTCGTTGAGCCAGCGGGTCAGCGTCGCGTCGTGTTCGGAAATCTCGCTGTCCACGCGCCGCCCGGCGACCGCCGACAGCGGCGGGGCGACGTGTCCGCTGGCACCGGCGAAGGCGCTGCCGGCGGGGTTCAGCCGCAGGTACCAGCGGCGCGCCGTGGCCACGTGCAGCTGGCCGATGTCGGCGAACTCGGCGTTGAGCGCGGCGGCGATCTCCCGCGCTTCATCTTCGGCGAGATCGAAGGCGCCGGCATCGGCGAGGACGATGCGCTCGTGATGAAAGCGCAGATGCACCGGGTCGGCGCACAGCCAGTGGCCCTCGACGGCGCCGGCGCTGACATCCTCGCCGAGCAGGCGCAGGGCGCCGAGGCTGGGCGTGGCCAGGCCAAACTGCCGGGCGAGGGCGATTTCAAAGGCCGCCGCCGGCTGCCGCCGGTAAGCGGCACGGGCGGCCAGCCATTCGAATCCCGGCCGCGAAAGCTTCCCGAGGGTGTTCTGGTCGGTGGGTTCGGGCCAGATCAGTTCGGGGACGAGCAGGGTAAGACGCACGGTGGATCCAGGTGATTGGGCAAGGGGGCGGGGGCTTCCCGCGGGGCGCTTGGGGTTCGGGCTGGCGGCAGCGCGGACCGTTGTCGCGGCCGCGGAATTTTAGCATCAGCCCCCCGGTCGGTCGGCGGCCAAAATTTTTTACGACATTTTTACGCCGGCATTGCCAGAATGCGCGGCATACCCGCGCTGCCTCCGGCAGGGCGTCAACCAATAAGCTTCCATGACCGTCAACGAAACCACCGTCGAACGCTTCAGCAATCGCCAGAAGATGGCGCTGAGCGTGCTCGCCTGCTCGGTCACCGCCATCGTCGCGGCGCCGCTGAGCGGCCTGCTCGACCTGGCCAACATGGTGATGCTCTTTCTGCTGACCGTGCTGCTGGTGGCCGTCAGTCTCGGGCGCAATGCGGCGGTGCTGGCCGCCGTGCTCAGCGTGTTGCTGTTCGACGTGTTTTTCGTCCCGCCGCGCTTTTCGCTGGCGGTCAGCAACCTGCAATACCTGATCACCTTTGCCGTGATGCTGGCGACGGCGCTGATCACCGGCCACCTGGCGGCCAGCCTGAAGGAACAGGTGCGCGATGCGCAAAGTCGCGAGCAGCGAACGCGTGCCCTCTATGAAATTGCCGGCAAGCTGGCCGGGGCTTTGAACCTCGCCCAGGTGGCGGAAATCGTCGAGCACTTTGCCGCCAGCGAATTGCGGGCGGAGAGCTGGCTGCGCTTCGACGAAGGGATCGATGCAGCGCTGGCGGCGCCGGCGTGGTTCGACGAGTCGCTGGCCCGCCGGGCGCACGAGACGCGGTGCAGCATCGCCGAGCCGGCCGGGCGCGATGCGCTCTACCTGCCGCTGACGGCGCCGATGCGGGTGCGCGGCATCCTGGCCGTGCATTTTCCCGGCGAGCGGCAAGCGCTGGCGGCGGCCAACCAGACGCTGCTCGAGGCGCTGGCTTCGCTGGTGGCGATCGCCGTCGAACGGCTGCATTACGTCGAGGTGGCGCAGTCCTCGGAACTGAAAATGGCTACCGAGCGCCTGCGCAGTTCGATCCTGTCGGCACTGTCGCACGACTTGCGCACGCCGCTGACGGTGCTCGTCGGCCTGGCCGATTCGCTGTTCCTGGTCAAGCCGGCGCTGCCGGGGCCGGCGCTCGATACAGCCGAGGCGCTGCGCGACCAGGCGGCGCGCCTGGCCGGCCTGGTTACCAACCTGCTCGACATGGCCCGGCTCAACGCCGGTTCGGTCAGCCTGCGCCAGGAGTGGCAGCCGATCGAGGAGGTTATCGGCAGCAGCCTCAAGCTGCTCGGCGGCGCCCTCGGCCAGCACCGCATCCACGTCGATTTGCCGGCCGACCTGCCGCTGCTGCGCTTTGATGCCGTGCTGATCGAGCGCGTGCTGTGCAACCTGCTGGAGAATGCCGCCAAGTATTCGCCGGCGCTGACGGAAATAGGGATCGTCGTGCGCCCGGCCGGGAGCCAGGTCGAGATTGCCGTCTGCGATCGTGGTCCGGGTTTCGCCGATGCCGCGGGCCGGCAGATTTTCGAGATGTTCGTTCGCGGCCAGCCGGAATCGGACCAGCCGGGTACCGGCCTCGGCCTGGCCATCTGCCGCGCCATCGTCGAGGCGCACGGCGGGGCGATGCGCATCGATAACCGCCCGGACGGCGGCGCCTGCGTGGTCTTTGCACTGCCGCAGGGGGTACCGCCGGTGCTCGAGGCCGAACTGCCATGAACGCGCCGCTGCCGAACGTGTTGCTGGTCGAGGACGAGCCGCAGATCCGTCGCTTCGTCCGCATCGCCGTCGAGGCCGAAGGTTGTGCGGTGACCGAGGCCGGCAGCATGGCCGAAGGGCTGGCAGCGGCCGGGCGCGCCGTGCCCGATCTGCTGATCCTCGATCTGGGTCTGCCGGATGGTAACGGCATCGATTTGATCCGCGATCTGCGCGCCTGGTCAGGCCTGCCGATCCTGATCCTCTCGGCGCGCGCCGCCGAGCACGACAAGATCGACGCCCTCGATGCCGGCGCCGACGACTACCTGACCAAGCCTTTTGGCGTCGGCGAACTGCGCGCCCGCCTGCGCGCCCTGTTGCGTCGTCGCGAACGCCCGGCAGTGGCCTCGCCGCTGCTCGAATTCGGCAGCGTCGCCGTCGACCTGGCGCAGCGCCAGGTGTCGCGTGCCGGTGCGGCGGTGCATCTGACGCCGATCGAATACCGGCTGCTGGCGATGCTGGTCAGCCATCCCGGCCAGGTGCTGACGCAGCGCAAGCTGCTACGCGAAATCTGGGGGCCAAGCTATATCGAGAGCAGCCACTATCTGCGCGTCTATGTCGGCCACCTGCGCCAGAAGCTGGAAGACGATCCGACCCAGCCGCGCCATCTGCTGACCGAAACCGGCGTCGGTTACCGCTTCCAGCCATGAATACAGCCGTGACTCCAGCCTACAACCGCTTTGCGCCGGTGCTGCGCGCCCTGGGCATGATCATCATGCTGTTCGGCCTGACCCTGCTGGCGCCGCTGATCCTCTCCTATGTCGCCGACGATGGAGCCCAGGCGGTGTACGACGAGGTCTTCGCGCTCACCATGCTGTGCGGCCTGTTCCTCTGGGTGCGCTATCGCCATGTGAGCCGCGAACTGAACGTGCGCGATGGCTTCCTGATGGTGGTGCTGGTGTGGACCATCCTGCCGGCTTTTGCCGCGCTGCCCTTCATGCTGCAACTGGGGGCCAGCCATACCGACGCCTATTTCGAGGCGATGTCCGGCCTGACGACCACCGGGGCGACGGTGTTCTCCGGTCTCGACACGCTGCCGCTGTCGATCAACCTGTGGCGCCACCTGCTGGTCTGGGTCGGCGCCATGGGCCTGATCGTGCTCGCCGTCGCCATCCTGCCGCTGCTCGGCATTGGCGGCCGGCAGATGTTCAAGGCCGAGACGCCGGGGCCGATGAAGGACGCCAAGCTGACGCCGCGCATCGCCGAGACGGCCAAGGGTCTGTGGGCAGTCTATGTGGCGGTCTCGATCGTCTGTTGCCTGTGCTACCGGCTGGCCGGCATGAGTTGGTTCGACGCTGTCTGTCACACCTTTTCGACCATGGGCCTGGGCGGTTTCTCGACGCACGACGCCAGCTACGGCTATTTCAATTCGCCGGCCATCGAACTGGTCGCCATCGTCTTCATGCTGATCGCTGGCCTGAACTTCGGTACCCTGTTCTTGGCCGCGCGCAGTCGCTCCTTGCACCCCTACGTTCATGACCCCGAGGCCGGCTGGTTTCTCGCCGTCTGCCTGATTTCCGTGCTCATGATCGCTGCCTTCGTCTGGCTGACCGGGGTCTATGCCGAGCCGCTGACAGCGCTGCGCCATGCTGCCTTCAACGTCATCTCGATCGCCACGACGACCGGCTACGCCAGCGTCGACTACGCCCAGTGGCCGCTGTTCGCGCCATTCTGGATGCTCTTTCTGTGCAGCTTCGCCACCAGCGCCGGGTCGACCGGCGGCGGCATCAAGATGGCGCGCGCGCTGCTGCTCTACAAGCAGGTCTATCGCGAAATCGTGCACGCCATGCACCCGCGGGCGGTGCATAGCGTCCGCTTCGGCGGGGCCGTAGCGCCGCCGTCCATCCTCTTTGCCGTGCTCGGCTTCGCCTTCATGTATATGCTGAGCATCGTCGGCCTGACGCTGATCCTGGTGTTCACCGGCCTCGACGTGGTCACCGCCTTCACCGCCATCGTCGCCAGCGTCAACAACACCGGTCCCGGCCTCGGCGATGTCGGGCCGTCGACCACCTTCGCCGTGCTCGAGGATTTCCAGACCTGGGTCTGCATCTTTGCCATGCTGCTCGGCCGCCTCGAAATCTTCACCCTGCTGGTCGTGTTGACGCCGGCTTTCTGGCGGCGCTGAGCCGGGGAAAACAGTCATGAACATCATCATCCTCGGTGCCGGCCAGGTCGGCGCCAGTCTCGCCGAAGCCCTGGTCTCGGAAGCCAACGACATCACCCTGGTCGACCAGAGCGCCGACAACCTGCGCCTGCTCGCCGACCGCCTCGACGTGCGTACGGTGGTCGGCAATGCCGCCTTTCCGTCGGTGCTGCGCAATGCCGGCATCGAGTCGGCCGACCTGCTGGTCGCCGTCACCCAGTCGGACCAGACCAACCTGGTCGCCTGCAAGATCGCCCACCAGCATTTCGCCGTACCGACGCGCATCGCCCGCCTGCGCTCGGCCGATTTCCTCGATCCGGAACTGCTGTCGGAGCGCAATTTCGCCGTCAATTTTGCCCTCTGCCCGGAGCAGGAAATCAGCGATTACATCGCCAAGCTGATGGCCTACCCGGAAGCGCTGCAGGTGGTCGAGTTCGCCGAAGGGCGGTTGACCCTGATCGGCGTCCGGGCGCATGCCGGCGGCCTGCTGGTCGGCCAGCCGATCCGCGCCCTGCGCGAGCATCTGCCGGCCGGTGTCGATGCGCGCATCGCGGCGATCTTCCGCGAGACGCGGCCGATCGAGCCGGACGGCGACACACTGGTCAAGGCCGACGACGAGGTCTTCCTGCTCGCTGCCAGCGAGCACATTCGCTGCGTCCTGCGGGAACTGCACAGCGCCCCGGCGCCGGTACGCCGCATCATCATCGCCGGCGCCGGCAATATCGGCGCGCGCGTCGGCGAGCAACTCGAACTCGATTACCAGGTCAAGCTGATCGAGCACAACCCGCAATGCGCCGCCAATGTGACTGCCCGGCTGACTCGGGCACTGGTGCTGACCGGCGAGGCCACCGACGAGAACCTGCTGTTGCAGGAAGGGATCGCCGAGACCGACATGTTCCTGGCGCTGACCAACAACGACGAAGACAACATCATGGCGGCGTCGCTGGCCAAGCGCCTCGGCTGCAAGCGGGTGCTGGCGCTGATCAACCGCCGTGCCTACGCCGAGATGGTCGAGGGCGGACCGATCGACATCGGCCTGTCGCCGGCGCAGATTTCCATCGGCAGCCTGCTGACCCACGTCCGCCAGGCCGAAGTGGCGCGCATCCACCGTCTGCGCCGCGGTGTCGCCGAGGCGCTGGAACTGGTAGTCAAGGGCGAGCGCCGCAATTCCCGCGTCGTCGGCCGGCGCATCGAGGAATTGCCGGTGATTCCCGGCGCCCACATCTGCGCCATCCTGCGTGGGCCGGCGGTGATCATTCCGCATCACGATACGGTCCTCGAAAGCGGCGACCACGTCGTCGTCTTCTGCACCCGCAAGCGACAGCTGGCGGCGGTCGAAAAGCTCTTCCAGGAGCGCAGCGGCTTTTTCTAGGCTCAGTCACGCAAGCAGCCGCGGCAGCCGGGCGGCCTTCTGCGTGTACCATAGCGCCTTTGCCCAATTCCCCCCGCCGCATGGCCCTGCCTTACGAACTGCTGATCGGCTTGCGCTACACCCGCGCCAAGCGCCGCAACCACTTCATTTCCTTCATCTCGCTGATCTCGATGCTCGGCATCGGCCTCGGTGTCGCCGCGCTGATCGTCGTGCTGTCGGTGATGAACGGCTTCCAGAAGGAATTGCGCACGCGCATCCTCGGCGTCGCCTCGCACATCCAGATCACCGGCATCAGCGGCGAGCTGGACAACTGGCCGGCGCTGGCGGCGCAGGCGGCCAAGCATCCGGAAGTACGGGCGACGGCACCCTTCGTCCAGTCGCAGGCGATGTTCACCGTCGATGGCCAAGTGAAGGGCGCCTTGGTGCGCGGCATCCTGCCCGAGCAGGAAGACCGCGTCGCCGATTTCCGTAAAACGATCAAGAGCGGCAGCCTCGACGACCTGCGCCCCGGCGAGTTCGGCGTCGTCCTCGGCGCCGATCTGGCCCGTTCGCTGCGCGTCTTCACCGGCGACAAGGTGACGCTGATCGCGCCGCAGGGCACGGTGACGCCGGCCGGCGTGGTGCCGCGCCTGAAGTCCTTCCGCGTCGTCGGCATCTTCGAGGTCGGCATGTACGAATACGACTCGGGGCTGGCGCTGATCAACCTGGAGGACGCGCAGCGCCTGTACCAGATGGAAGACCGGGTGACCGGCGTGCGCCTGAAGGTCGACGACCTGTTCATGGCGCCGCGTATCGCCCGCGAACTGGTCGGCTACATCGATGCCGACGCCTTCCTGCACGACTGGACCAAGAGCCACGCCAACTTCTTCCGCGCCGTGCAGATCGAGAAGACGATGATGTTCATCATCCTCTCGCTGATCGTCGCCGTCGCCGCCTTC
>PHCU01000008.1 GCA_002842345.1 Betaproteobacteria bacterium HGW-Betaproteobacteria-12
CCGCCAGTCCGCGCATCGGTTGCCTCACGACAGTCTGCGGCTGGCCCCAGGCAAGCGCAATCGCTTCGCCCTTGTTCAGGCTGGCCAGCTTGGCTTCGCCCTCCTTTTGCGCCATGCGCGCGGTTTCCTCGGCAAGCAATCGTTTTTCTATCTCGGTTTTGACAGATTCCAGAGTGCGCAATTGAGCCGGCCGCAGTTCCAGAATGCGCGCCGAAACCAGCGTGTTCGGTGCCACTTCGATGGCGTCCGTATTGCGCTTGTTCTTGATGGCATCATCCGAGAACAGGGCGGAAAAAAGCTTGTCGTTGCCCGCCAGCGGGCCCGCCGCAACGCGGTTGACCTGATCGAAGAAGCCGGTCTGCCGGATTGGCAGCTTGAACTTCTCCGCCGCCGGCTTCAGGCTGTCGGACTGCTCGTAAACAGTATTGGAGAACGCCTCGGCCACCTCGGCGAACTTCCTGCCGGCAGCCTGTGCCTTGAGCTCGGCCGCAATGGTTTCGCGTGCCTCGTCCAGACTGCGCACCTTGCCGGCCTTGATGCCCGTCAGTCGGATGATGTGATAGCCGAACTCGCTGCGCACAACATCGCTCACCTGGTTTTCCTTTAAGGAGAACACTGCGTCCTCAAAGGCCTTGACCATTGCGCCGCGCGCGAAGTAGCCGAGGTCGCCGCCTTTTTGAGCCGATCCCGGATCCTGAGAGTGCTCCTTGGCCAGTTTGGCGAAATCCGCCGGATTCTTCTTCACCTGCTGGAAGATTGCGTCGATTCTGGCGCGAGCCGCCTTCTGCTCGGCTTCTGGCGCATCCGCCTGCGACTGGATGAGGATGTGGCTGGCGCGGCGCTCTTCCTGCGTCTCGTAATTTTTCGCGTTCCGGTCGTAGGCGCTCTTGATCTCGTCCGGGCTCACGGTAATCTGCTCGGCCAGGGCATCGCGGCTCAGCACGACATATTCGGCGCGGATCTGCTGCGGTATCTCGAACTGCTTCCGGTTCTTCTCGTAATAATCCTTGACGGACTCAGAGGATATCTTGACCTGGGCAGCGTACTGCTCAGGGCGAATCGCCATCTCGCTGACCTGACGTTCCTCGAGTTGAATGGCAACCACCCGTTCAGCCGCCGCTCTTGACACCACCGCAGTATCGGATACGGACTGCACAAGTTGCTGCAAAGTAAGATCCTGGCGCAGCTTGGCTTCGAAACCGGCCTGCGTCAGCCCCTGGGAGCGCAGGGCCTGCTCGTAGCGTCGTTGGGAGAATTTGCCGTCTTCCTGAAGTGCCGGAATCGAACCGATCACCTCGATCAACTGTTCGTCGGTGGCCACAAGGCCTGATTTCGTCGCGTGCAGCAGCAGCAGGCGCTGCGTCACCAACGAGTCGAGCATGGCCGCACGCGCTTCGGGCGTTTCCAGCATGGCGGGATTGAACTCGCGTCCAAGCTGTCCGCGCAAACGTTCCTGTTGGTCGCGCAGCGCCTGGGAGAAATCCTGGCGGGAAATTGAACTGCCGCCGACGCTGGCCAGTTCGTCGGTGCCGCCGCCACTGCGGAAGTAGGAGTCCACGCCCCAGAATGCGAAGGGCAGCGTGATCAGGACGAGAAAACCCTGGACTATCCGTTTATTGTTGCGAACCGCGTCAAACATGCTCGGTCACCGTTCCCAATGGCAAAGACAATAGAAAAAAAGGCGAACTCACGTTCGCCTTTCTTGATGTTGGCGGAGTGGACGGGACTCGAACCCGCGACCCCCGGCGTGACAGGCCGGTATTCTAACCAACTGAACTACCACTCCAAGTTCCGATTGCCGCTATTAGCCAGAGTCTCCGAGGATCCTGGCTGGTGGGTGCTGACGGGATCGAACCGCCGACATTCGCCGTGTAAAGGCGACGCTCTACCAGCTGAGCTAAGCACCCGCTGCTTCCCGGTCCGCCTCGGTACTTGACGGGCAGCCCAGAAAAGCGCGCTAGTTTACCGCATCTTTCAACGCTTTTCCAGCGCGAAACTTGGGTACGCGTGCAGCCTTGATCTTGATCGTCGCACCCGTACGTGGATTGCGGCCGCTGCGAGCCGCACGCTTGCCGACGTAAAACGTGCCAAACCCCACCAGCGTCACCATGCCACCCCTTTTCAAGGAGGTCCTGATCGCGCCGACAGTGGCATCCAGCGCACGGCCGGCAGCCGCCTTGGAAATATCGGCCGACTTGGCGATCTGATCGATAAGTTCTGACTTGTTCACAAAAGCCCCCTCTGATTATTGGTTGATGAATGACAGACAACGCAGGAAGAGCGTTCTTTATAACAAGACGAAAAACCTCGTGTCAAGGAACTTTCGGGAAGTTCGGAGAAGAAATGCAGAGGGAACCCGTGCACATGCCCTGCAGCATCTCGCAGCAGGGCATGCATCCAACTCAAGCGTTTCAATGCGTGATCGGTTTGGCCGCAGCAGCAGCTTCCGTCGACACCGCAGCCACTTCGGCCGACTCCGGCAACGGTTCAGGCTTGCGCTCGAGTGCGAGTTCAAGCACCTGATCGATCCATTTGACCGGAATGATCTCGAGCGCGTTCTTGATGTTCTCCGGAATGTCCACGAGATCCTTGACGTTTTCCTCCGGGATCAGCGCGGTATGAATCCCGCCTCGCACGGCGGCGAGAAGCTTCTCCTTCAGTCCGCCAATAGGCAACACCTCGCCACGCAGCGTGATTTCACCGGTCATGGCCACGTCGGCCCGAACTGGAATGCCTGTCAGGATCGACACCAGCGCAGTGGATATTGCTATGCCGGCACTGGGCCCATCCTTGGGCGTGGCACCCTCGGGAAGGTGAATGTGAATGTCGCTCTTCTGGTAGAAGTCCTCGGAGATGCCAAGCGTCCTGGAGCGCTTGCGGACTACCGACAGCGCCGCCTGGATCGACTCCTGCATCACTTCGCCCAGCTTGCCGGTGGTTACTGTCTTGCCCTTGCCGGGCAAAACCACTGCCTCGATGGTCAGCAATTCGCCGCCGACCTCTGTCCAAGCCAGGCCGGTAACCTGACCGACCTGATTATCCTTCTCAGCCATGCCATAGGAGTATTTGCGCACGCCGAGATACTTATCGAGATTGCGCGCATTCACCACTACCTTGCTTTGACGTTTCCTCAGCACGAGGGATTTCACCACCTTGCGGCAGATCTTGGATATCTCGCGCTCCATGCTGCGCACGCCCGCCTCTCGGGTGTAGTAGCGCACGATGTCGCGCAGCGCATCCTCGGTAACAGAGAGTTCTTCCTTTTTCACGCCGTTGTTCTTCAGCTGCTTGGGAAGCAGATAGCGCTGGGCGATGTTGACTTTCTCGTCCTCTGTATAGCCGGAGAGGCGGATCACCTCCATGCGGTCAAGCAGCGGGGCCGGGATATTCAGGGTGTTGGCGGTGGCGACGAACATTACGTCGGACAGGTCGTATTCGACTTCGACATAATGATCGACGAAGGTGGAATTCTGCTCCGGATCGAGCACTTCAAGCAGCGCGGAACTCGGATCGCCGCGGAAGTCCTGCCCCATCTTGTCGACCTCGTCGAGCAGGAAGAGCGGGTTCTTCACGGCAACCTTGGTCATGTTCTGCAGAATCTTGCCGGGCATCGAACCGATGTAGGTGCGGCGGTGGCCGCGGATCTCCGCTTCGTCTCGAACACCCCCGACTGACATGCGCACGAACTTGCGATTGGTTGCGCGGGCAATCGACTGGCCGAGCGACGTCTTGCCGACGCCGGGCGGGCCGACCAGGCAGAGTATCGGCGCTTTCAGTTTGTCGACCCGCTGCTGCACAGCAAGGTACTCGAGAATACGTTCCTTGACCTTCTCCAGGCCGTAATGATCCTTCTCCAGGACTTTCTCCGCAGCGGAGAGGTCCTTGCTGATGCGACTTTTCTTTTTCCAGGGCAGGTTGGTCAGCGTTTCGATGAAGTTGCGCACCACGGTCGCCTCGGCCGACATCGGCGACATCAGGCGCAGCTTCTTCAGTTCGGACATCGCCTTGTTCAGGGCTTCCTTGCTCATGCCAGCGCCCTTGACCTTCTTCTCGATTTCGTCGAGATCAGCCCCTTCCTCGCCTTCGCCAAGTTCCTTCTGGATGGCCTTGACCTGCTCGTTCAGATAGTACTCGCGCTGGCTCTTTTCCATCTGGCGCTTGACGCGGCCGCGAATGCGCTTCTCCACCTGCAGGATGTCGAGTTCGGTTTCCAGCTGTGACAGCAATTTCTCCATTCTGGCACCGACATCGAACACCTCCAGGATCTCCTGTTTCTGCTCCAGCTTGAGCGGGAGATGCGCTGCAATGGTGTCGGCCAACCGCCCGGCTTCTTCAATTCCGGCCAGGGAAGTCAGTATCTCCGGAGGAATTTTCTTGTTCAGTTTTACGTACTGGTCGAACTGAGCAATGATGGCCCGTCGCATCGCTTCGACCTCATGCGTAGTCCGTTCGTCGGCAGGCAACGGCAAGACGTCGGCTGTAAACATGGCGCGTTGATCCGTGACGCTCTCGATGCGCGCCCGCTGACCACCCTCGACCAGCACCTTAACCGTTCCATCGGGCAGCTTGAGCATCTGCAGGATGTTGGCAATGCAGCCGATTTCGTACATGTCGTCGGCGCCAGGCTCGTCCTTGGCGGCAGACTTCTGGGCAACGAGGAGGATGTGCTTGCCCGCGTCCATTGCAGTTTCCAGCGCCTTGATGGATTTCGGGCGACCGACGAACAGCGGAATCACCATGTGCGGAAAAACCACCACGTCCCGCAGGGGAAGCAGCGGCAGTTCGATTCGTTCTGCGGGGAGGTCAAGCGCGCTTGACATAATAGTTATCCTTTGTTGAGACGGCCGTCAAACCTATGTTGGGGTCAACGGCAGAAAAATCAAGAAGTTCAGCGACGGCCCGGGCAAACCAATTAGGCCACAAGAAACAATCAGTTGGAGCCGGCCACCTTGGGCTGGTCAGCATAGATCAGGATCGGCTTGGAGGAACCCTCGATCATGCCTTCATCAACTACCACTTTAGTGACATTCTCCATGTTGGGAAGTTCATACATGGTGTCCAGCAGGACGGATTCGAGGATGGAGCGCAGGCCGCGGGCACCTGTCTTGCGCTTGAGCGCCCGACGGGCAATGGCCTGCAGCGCCTGAGGACGCACTTCGAGCTCGGCGCCCTCCATGGCGAACAGCTTCTGATACTGCTTGATCAAAGCATTCTTTGGCTCGACGAGAATCTCCATCAGCGCCGCCTCATCCAGTTCGTGCAGCGTGGCAACCACGGGGAGGCGGCCGACGAACTCCGGAATCAGGCCGAACTTGATGAGGTCTTCCGGCTCGATCATGCGCAGGGCCTCGGCGGCATCCTTGCTGTCCCTGCTTTTCACTTCCGCACCAAAACCGATGCCGGCCTGTTCCGTGCGGTTGCGAATGACCTTGTCCAGGCCATCGAAGGCGCCGCCACAGACAAAGAGGATGTTGGTGGTATCCACCTGGACGAAGTCCTGATTAGGGTGCTTGCGCCCGCCTTGCGGCGGCACGGAAGCAATGGTGCCCTCGATCAGCTTGAGCAGTGCCTGCTGCACACCCTCGCCCGACACGTCCCGGGTAATGGAGGGATTGTCGCTTTTGCGCGATATCTTGTCGATCTCATCGATGTAGACGATGCCCTGCTGCGCCTTTTCGACCTCGTAATCGCACTTCTGCAGCAGCTTCTGGATGATGTTCTCGACATCCTCCCGACATAGCCCGCCTCTGTCAGGGTCGTTGCGTCGGCCATCACGAAAGGCACGTTGAGCAGGCGTGCCAGCGTCTGCGCCAGCAACGTCTTGCCGGAGCCGGTCGGGCCGATGAGCAGGATGTTGCTCTTGGCCAGTTCGATTTCGTCGCTCTTCGACAAGTGCTTGAGACGCTTGTAATGGTTGTATACCGCGACAGAAAGAATGCGTTTGGCCGGATCCTGGCCTATTACATACTGCTCGAGGATGGCGCAAATTTCCTTCGGTGTCGGCAAATCCCCCTTGACGCCCTTGCCGCCGTGGTCTGCGGCTATTTCGTCACGGATGATGTCATTGCACAGTTCGATGCACTCGTCGCAGATGAAAACGGACGGACCGGCGATGAGCTTTCGCACCTCATGCTGGCTCTTGCCGCAGAAGGAGCAGTAAAGGAGCTTTTCGCCCGGGGTCTTCTTGTCCGTCATCTCTGTCTCCGAATTCTTGCGCCGCGCAAATGGCTCAAGCCATGGATTCCGCGCGGTTCGTCAGCACCTTGTCCACCAAGCCGTACCCCACCGCCTCGTCTCCTGAGAGGAAGTTGTCGCGATCGGTATCGCGCTCGATGCGCTCGATCGGTTGGCCCGAATGTTTCGCCATGATGTCGTTCAGGCGGGCGCGCAAGTAGAGGATTTCCTTGGCGTGAATCTCGATATCGGAAGCCTGACCCTGGAAGCCGCCCATCGGCTGGTGAATCATCACGCGCGAATTGGGCAGGCAGAAGCGTTTGCCTTTGGCGCCGGCCGTCAGCAGGAAGGCGCCCATGCTCGCCGCCTGGCCGACGCAAAGCGTCGAAACGTCAGGCTTGATGAACTGCATGGTGTCGTATATGGCCAAGCCCGCCGAAACCGATCCGCCCGGCGAATTGATGTAGAAGTAGATGTCCTTGTCGGGATTTTCCGACTCGAGGAATAGCAACTGGGCGACGATCACGTTGGCCGTGGCGTCGTTTACCGGGCCGACGAGAAAGACGACCCGCTCCTTCAGCAGGCGCGAATAGATGTCGTAGGCGCGTTCGCCGCGCCCGCTCTGTTCGATCACCATGGGAATCAGGCCCAGCGCCTGCGGGTCCCACTGATCCTGCTGTCTTGAATTACCGCTGTCGAATATCATGTTGCTTTTCCCTCACCCCCAACCCCTCTCCCCAGGGGAGAGGGGAGCTTCGTGATCGCTACGCGATTTGCTCGCACGGGCATCATGCCGCATTTCCCATCAGTTCGTCAAAAGAGGTTGCCTTGTCGGTGGTCTGTGCATTGGCCACCACCCAATTCACCACATTCTCCTCGATCGCCAGCGCCTCGATTTGCGCCAGTCGCTGCGGCTGGGAATAGTACCAACGCACCACTTCCTCCGGCTGCTCGTAGGACTGCGCCTGCTCGTCGATCAATGAACGCACCTGCTCCGGTTTGGCATGCAGGGCATGCTCCTTCACCACCTCGGCGATGATCAAGCCCAGCTTGACGCGACGTTCAGCCTGCGCGGCAAACCACGACGGTTCCACGGGCATGTTCTTGATGTCTACGCCACGACCCGCCAGATCCTGACGGGCGGCCTCCGCCATCGATCCCGATTCCTGCTCAACCAGCACCTTGGGCACTTCCAGCGGATTGGCGTCGAGCAAAGCCTGCATGGCCTGCTCCTTGACGCGGGCCTTGATGCGCTTCCTCAGTTCGTTTTCGAGGTTGGCGCGAATCTCCGCGCGCATTTTCGCCACGTCCCCATCCGCTATGCCCAGAGACTTGGCGAAGTCCGCGTCCACCGCGGGCAGTTGCGGCGCCTCGACGCCCTTGAGGGTTACGTCGAAACTGACCTGCTTGCCCGCCAGCTCGCTCACCTGGTAATCGGCAGGGAATGTCACGTCGAAGGTCTTGCTCTCGCCCGCCTTGAGGCCGGCGATGCCGTTCTCGAAATCCGGCAGCATGCGTCCCTCGCCCAGCACGACGGGATAGTCCGTGGCCTGTCCGCCCTGGAACACCTCGCCGTTGAGCTTGCCGGTGAAATCGATGACGACACGATCGCCCGCGGCTGCGGCGCGCTCGGCCGCCGCGTAAGTGGTGCGCTGCTTGCGCAACACTTCCAGCGTCTTGTCCACTTCAGCCTCGCCTGCCTCGATCTGCGGACGCTCGATGACCTTGTCGCCCACGCCGTTCAGCTTTACATCGGGGTAAACCTCGAAAATCGCGGAAAACACCAGCTTGGAGGCATCTTCGCCGCCTTTCGGCTCGATGCGCGGATAGCCGGCCACGCGCAGGTTCTGCTCGCGCACGGCGGTGCCAAAAGCCTTCTCGACCGCTTCGCCGATGGCTTCGGAGCGGGCTTGCGCGCCATATTGCTGCTCCACCATCTTGAACGGCACCTTGCCTGGGCGAAAACCGGGCATCTTCACGGTGCGCGACATTTTCTTCAGGCGGTGTTCGACGTCCTTGTCGATTTCCGCCATCGGCACCGTCATGTCAATGCGGCGCTCAAGCGGACTTAGGTTCGCGGGGCTAGCGTCCAGGGGGCTTGCGGGTTGAGGGTTGGTCTGCATGAAAAATCCCAGGTTGAATCAGTTGATTGTGTGGATCGGTCAGTCATCTGGTGCGAAGGGCGGGACTTGAACCCGCACGCCTCGCGGCGCTGGAACCTAAATCCAGTGCGTCTGCCAATTCCGCCACCTTCGCGCGCTGTTATTCTACCTCATTCCCCCCTATACTGGCGACCCCGGCAAGCGAGGCAAATAGCCGCAAGTACCCGCCAAATCGGGACTTTTGCCATGTCCGTTGACCATTACGAAAACTTTCCCGTCGCCTCCTGGCTGTTGCCCGCGCGGCTGCGCGAACCCGTCAGGGCCATCTACAACTTCGCCCGTAGCGCAGACGACATTGCGGATGAGGGCACGCTGAGCGATGCCGAGCGCTTGGGCGGCCTCGATCGCTATCGCACCGAACTGGATGCCATAGAGGCAGGCCGCCCCCCGCTGGATCCGGTTTTCCGGCGCCTGCAGCCGGTTATCGCTGAACACCAGCTGCCATTTCCTCTGTTTCGCGATCTGCTCGACGCCTTCAGCCAGGATGTGGTGAAGAAGCGCTATGCCGATTTCTCCGAACTGATGGACTATTGCCACCGCTCTGCCGATCCCGTAGGCCGCCTGCTGCTGCATCTCTATCGCGCCGAGACCGTGCAGAACCTCGCCTGGTCCGATGCCATCTGCAGCAGCCTTCAGCTCATCAACCACTGGCAGGACGTGGCGGTCGACTGGCAGAAGGGCCGCATCTACCTGCCGCAGGACGAAATGGCACGCTTCGGCATCGCGGAAAGCCAGATCGCCGAAGGTCACTGGAATGCCGCCTGGGCCGCCATGATGGACTTCCAGATCGACCGCGCCCGCAACCTGATGGCGTCCGGCAGTTCCCTTGTGCACGCATTGCCCGGACGCATCGGCTTCGAACTGCGCCTCATCGTCGCCAGCGGCTTCCGCATGCTGGACAAGCTGCAGCGGGTGCGCGGCGACGTCTTCCGCCGCCGGCCGGTGATTGCAATGCGGGATTGGCCGGCCATCCTGACTCATGCCGTACTAGGCTAGCGCATGACGCCTGAACAATATTGCCAGCACAAAGCCGCACAGAGCGGCTCCAGCTTCTATTACAGCTTCCTCTTCCTGCAGCCGGAACGTCGCCGCGCCATCACCGCCCTCTATGCCTTCTGCCGCGAGGTGGACGATGTTGTCGACGAATGCACCGATGTGCAACTGGCGCGGACCAAGCTTGCATGGTGGCGCGCCGAACTGGTCAGCATGTACCAGGGCAAGCCGAGCCACCCCGTGACGCAGTCGCTTGCAGAAGCAACGCATTCCTACAACCTGCCGCAGGAACTCCTCATGGAGATCATCGACGGCATGGAGATGGATCTGTCGCAAACCCGCTACGCCGATTTCAAGGCGCTGCACCTCTACTGCTACCGCGTCGCCAGCGTGGTCGGCCTGCTGGCGGCAGAGATATTCGGTTACGAGGACCGCCGCACCCTGAAATACGCGCATGACCTCGGCCTCGCCTTCCAACTGACCAACATCATCCGCGACGTGGGCGAAGACGCACGCCTTGGCCGCATCTATCTCCCGGCGGACGAACTCGTCCGCTTCGGCGTTCCCGTCGAAGACATTCTCCACGCGCGCTACTCGAACGCCTTCAGCAGTCTCATGGAGTTTCAGATCGAAAGAGCGGAATCCCTCTACGAGCAGGCCTTCGCCCAGTTGCCTGCACAGGACCGGCGCGCTCAGCGTCCGGGGCTGGTCATGGCGGCAATCTACCGCGCACTCCTACAAGAAATACGCCGCGACGGCTGCCGCGTGCTCGACCGGCGCACGGCACTGACGCCGGTCCGCAAGCTGTGGATCGCCTGGCGTACCTGGAATAAGGGCTGAGAATGCGCGTCGCCATCATCGGCGCCGGTTATGCCGGCATGGCAGCCGCGACGGAATTGGCCACACGCGGCATTCCCGTCACGGTGTTCGAAGCTTCGCGCACGCTGGGCGGCCGTGCCAGACGGGTCGAGGCGCACGGCTACCCGCTCGACAACGGCCAGCACATCCTGGTTGGCGCCTATGTCGAACTGCTGCGGCTGATGCGGCTCGTCGGCGCGGATCCTGATGTCCTGCTCGCGCGCAAGCCGCTCAGCCTCGTCTTCCCCGGCCGCATGCACCTTGCCGCGCCGCGCCTGCCCGCGCCGCTGCACCTGGCCGTCGCCCTGCTCACCGCACGCGGCCTGCCCGCGGGCGGACGCCTCGCAGCAGTGCGCTTCATGCGGCACCTGAAACGGGACGAATTCCTTCTTGATCGGGACATTACCTTCACCGAACTGATGACACGGCATGGCCAGAATGAATCGGTGATCCGCTACCTGTGGGCGCCGCTATGCCTTTCCGCGCTCAACACGCCGCCAGGGGAAGCTTCTGCCCAGGTTTTCCTCAACGTCCTGCGCGACAGCCTCGCGGCAGCGCGCGAAGCCAGCGACCTTCTGCTGCCGAAGGCGGATCTCTCCGCCCTGTTTCCCGAACCCGCGGAACACTATGTCCGCAGCCGCGGTAGCGAGGTGTTGCGCGGCTGCTCGATCCATGCAATCGACTGGACCCCCTACGGCTTCCACCTCGAGGGCGATGCCTCCGGGCAGAGCTACACCCACGTCATCGCCGCCGTCGCGCCCTACCATCTTGGGCGCCTGGCGGCAAAGCTGCCGCGCCTGCGGCCGGTGCTGGAGGAAGTTGACCGTTTTTCCTACGAGCCAATCCTCACGGCCTACCTCGGCTACCCGCAGCCGGTGAGACTGCCCGGTCCCATGATCGGCGTCGGCGGCACGGCCCATTTCGTCTTCCAGCAAGCCGACGACATCCTCGCCGCCGTCACCAGCGCAGGCGGTGCGCATCTAGCGCTGTCCCGCGAGACTCTCGTCGCGCGCATCCATGCAGAGATCTGTGAAATAGCCGGGCCAACCCCTCCGCCCGCCTGGTCGCAGGTCATTGTCGAGAAGCGCGCCACCTTTGCCAGCCGGCCCGGCGTGAAGCGGCCGGCCTGCGAAACGCCGCTGGCCAACTTCTATCTCTGCGGGGATTACGTCGCCTCGGACTATCCGGCCACGCTGGAAGCCGCCGTGCGCAGCGGCATTGCCTGCGCCAGGATGATCGTGCCGTAGGTCGGGCTTCAGCCCGACAGCCAACTCCGATCGCGCGCAGTCGTCGGGCTGAAGCCCGACCTACACAAGGCGTCCGCCATCCAGCTTGAGCACGCGCCCGCATCGTCGGGCGATCGCCTCGTCGTGCGTCACCAGCACCAGGGTCGTGCCCTGCTCGGCATTCATGACGAACATCAGGTCGATGATGTCGGCACCGGTGGTCGCATCGAGGTTGCCGGTCGGCTCGTCCGCCAGCAGCAGGCCAGGCCGTGCCGCGAATGCGCGGGCAATGGCGACGCGCTGCTGCTCGCCGCCGGAAAGATGCTTGGGGTAATGCCCGAGCCGCTGCGACAGGCCCACCCGCGCCAGCATCTGCTGCGCATCGGCTCGCGCGCTGCTGCGCCCGGCAAGTTCCAGGGGAAGCATGACGTTTTCCAGCGCCGTCAGCGCCGGCAGCAACTGGAAGGACTGGAAGACGAAGCCGAGCATGCCGCCGCGCAGTTCGGCGCGGCCGTCTTCATTCAGCGCGTACAGATCGCGCCCGCCGAGCTGCACGCGGCCGCGCGTCGGAACATCCAGGCCCGCCAACAGTCCAAGGAGCGTCGACTTGCCGGAGCCGGAAGCGCCGACGATGGCCACCGCCTCGCCGGCCATGACCCGGAAGGAAATCTCGTGCAGAATCACCAGACGGCCGTCGCCGCTGGGCACTTCCTTGCCGAGGGCGTCGACTTCGATCATCACCGGGGCATCAATGTTCAAATTCATCTCTGCGGGATTCTTTCTTCTTTTCTCGTTCGCCGCACAAGCGGCAGGAAACATCCTCATCGTCGGCGACAGCCTGTCGGCCGGCTATGGCCTGGGCGCCAACCAGTCCTGGCCGTCGCTACTCGAGAAGCGCCTGCGCGAAGCGCGGCTGGATTATAGCGTCGTCAATGCCAGCATCAGCGGCGACACCACCGCGGGCGGACGCAGCCGCATCGGCGCCGCGCTGGATCAGGCGCGTCCGGCCGTGGTGATCATCGCGCTGGGCGGCAACGACGGTCTGCGCGGCCTGCCGGTGGCCGTCATGCGCGACAACCTGAATGCCATGCTGGCCGCGGCCCGGGCGCGCAAGGCGCGCATCGTCGTGGCCGGCATGAAGCTGCCGCCGAACTACGGCATCGACTACACGCGGGAATTCGAGCAAAGCTATGCCGTCCTGGCGCGCAGGCACAAGGCCGCGCTTGTGCCCTTCCTGCTCGAAGGCGTGGCGGAGCGGCGCGAACTGTTCCAGGCCGACAACATCCACCCCGTTGCCGAAGCGCAACCGATCATCCTCGACAACGTCTGGAAGTCGCTCAGGCCGCTGCTCAAGTGACCGTCAGGCGGGGCGCCCCCGCCTCTAGCGACCCGAACGCGCAGGCCTCGGCAAAGCCCGCGCCATGCAACTCGGCCAGGACTTCCTGCACTGCCCCGGGCGCGCAGGCGACCAGCAGGCCGCCGCTGGTCTGCGGATCGGTGAGCAGTTTCTGCTGCCACTCCTCGCCGCCATCAGGCAAGGCGACATCCGCTCCGTAGCCGCCCCAGTTGCGCGTGGATGCGCCGGTGGAGATGCCTTCCTTGACGAAGCCGACCGCCTCGGGAATGAGCGGCAGGTCGGCGAAGCGCACCTTGGCGGCCAGTTTCGAGCCGCGGCAGATTTCCAGCAGGTGGCCGGCCAGGCCGAAGCCGGTGACATCCGTCAGCGCATGCACGCCGTCCATTTCGGACAGTCGCGTGCCGGGCGTGTTGAGCTTCGTCGTGTGGCGGAGCATCGTGGCGTAGCCCTCTGGCGTGAGCAATCCCTTTTTCAGGGCGGCGGAGAGGATGCCGACGCCGAGCGGCTTGCCGAGGATCAGCACATCGCCGGCCCGGGCCTCGCTGTTGCGCTTGACGCGCTGCGGATGCACCAGCCCCATCGCCACCAGCCCGTAGATCGGCTCCAGCACGTCGATGGAATGGCCGCCGGCGATGGGAATGCCCGCCTCGGCGCACACCGACTCGCCACCGGCGAGTATGCCGCGGATCACCTCCAGCGGCAGTTTGTCGAGCGGCATGCCCACCACCGCCAGCGCCATGATCGGTCTCGCACCCATGGCGTAGATGTCGGAGATGGCGTTGGTCGCCGCGATGCGGCCGAAATCGTAGGGATCGTCGACGATGGGCGTGAAAAAATCCGTCGTCGCCACCAGCGCCTGCTCGTCGTTGAGTTGATACACCGCCGCATCGTCGCTCGACTCGGTGCCGACGATGAGTTCCTTCGGCAGGGTGCGCAAGGGCGTGCCAGCGAGCAGTTCGGTCAGCACGGCGGGAGCGATTTTGCAGCCGCAGCCGCCGCCGTGGGAGAATTGGGTCAGTTTGATAGCCATGAACAAGAATGAAATCGACAGGCATTGCCAACGTAACACAGGCGGACGAATTTGACGAGATCATCGACGTGCGCTCGCCCGCCGAATTCGCCGAAGACCACATGCCCGGCGCGGTCAATTGCCCGGTGCTCTCCAACGAGGAGCGCGCCCGCGTCGGCACGCTCTACAAGCAGGACTCGCCCTTCGCCGCCAAGAAGATCGGGGCGGCGCTGGTTGCGCGCAACATCGCCGGGCACATCGAGACGCGCTTTCTCGACAAGCCGCGCAGCTGGCGCCCGCTGGTCTATTGCTGGCGCGGCGGCAAGCGCAGCGGCGCCATGGCGCACGTGCTGCATCAGATCGGCTGGCACGCCAGCACGCTGGAAGGCGGCTACAAGTCCTACCGCCGCCACGTCGTCGCAGAACTGGCGGATTTGCCGCGTCGCCTCGCCTATCGCGTCGTCACCGGCGCCACCGGCAGCGGCAAGAGCCGCCTGCTCGAAGCCCTCGCCGCACAAGGCGCGCAGGTGCTCGACCTGGAAGCCCTGGCGGCACACAAGGGCTCGGTACTGGGCGGCCTGCCTGACGAACTCCAGCCCTCGCAAAAAATGTTCGAGAGCCGCCTCCTCGCCGTGCTGCAGCGGCTGACTTTCGCCGAGCCGGTTTTCGTCGAGGCGGAAAGCCGCAAGATTGGCGCGCTGCAGGTGCCCGACGCACTTCTGGAGGCGATGCGCGCCAGCCCCTGCCTGCGCATCGAGGCCAGCGACGCGGCCCGCGTCGCCTTCCTCATCGGCGACTACGACTACTTCCTGGCCGACCCGGCGAGCCTGAAGGAAAAACTCGACTGCCTGCGCGAACTGCAAAGCGGCGAAACCCTGACGCGCTGGAATGCCCTCATCGACGCGCGCGACTGGCCGGCGCTGGTCGGCGAATTGCTGGCGCTGCACTACGATCCGCTCTATCGCCGTTCGCAGGGCAGGAACTACGTCCACTTCGCCGACGCGCCGCGATTCGAAACCGACGACCTGTCGCCAAGCGGGCTCAGGGCACTGGCTGGCAGGGTTCTGGCAAGCGGATCCTGAGGCTGCCGGGTAAGTTCGCCGCGCAAAGGCGCTGCACAACCGCCGGCTTCGGGGCAACAATCTCGCCCTGCTCGAAGGCCACAACGGACAAAAGGCCGCCGAAGGCCTCCATCAGTTCCCCCGGCCGCAGCAGAAAATCCGGATTCGCGGGCCGGCCGAAGCGCTCGTTGCCAAGCATGAAGGTCTCGTAGATGAGTATGCCGCCCACGGCCAGCGCGTCGATGAGCAGCGGAAACAGCGGCCGGTGCAGGTAGTTCGTGACGACGATGCCGTCGAAGCGGACGCCGCCATACGGCCAGGTCCCGCCCTCGAGGTCCGCCTGCCGGCGGGCAATGCCCGGCCTGTCCGCCAGCGCGGCCAGCGCCCCGGCGTCGCGGTCGACCGCCTCCACCCGCCAGCCGCCGGCCTCAAGAAAGCGCGCGTGGCGGCCGTTACCACAGGCTAGGTCGAGCACCGCACCGCCGGACGCAATCAATGGCGCGAAGCGTCGCACCCATAGGGACACTTCGTGCGGATGCGGATGAGGAGCGGGATTCATGCCGTAACATCTCCGGGCGGTCATGGATACGCTAGCATAGCGGACATTACTGCAAGCCTGTCGGCAACCCGGCCCCATTGAAGCCGGCAAGAATAGGCCACCAAAGCATAAAGATGAAAAGACCCTCGGACCAACCAGCGCTTCCCGCCAAGCGGTTCGTGGCGCCGCGCCTTGGCGCCGCCATCGTGCTGGCGGTCGGCCTGCTGCTGAGCCTTGTGCTCTGGCAGCACGCCGGCAAGCAGGTGGCGCAGGACGCGCAGACGCAACTGGACCACCGAGTGAACCTGGTGTTGGCCGGCATCGGGCGCAACATCGAAGAATTCAACTCCCTGCTGCTCGGCATGCAGGGCCTGTTTCTTGCCTCGGAACAGGTCAGCCGACACGAATTCAAGCGCTATACGGAAAATCTGCGACTGCACGGGCGCACGGATGGCGTCCGCGCCCTGCACTTCACCCGGCTCGTGTCCGACCGCGACAAGGCCGCCTTCATCGCCGCCGTGCGCGGCGATCGCAGCCTGACGCCGCAGGGGTATCCGGATTTCACCGTCCGCCCGGAAGGCAGGCGTAGCGAGTACTTCGTCATCGAGTACATCGAGCCGCTTGAAACGAACCGCGCCGCATTCGGTCTCGACAGCGGCACGCAACCAGTCAACAGCGAATCCTTCCTCGATGCGCGCGACAGCGGCGAGATCCGCCTCACGCCGCCGTTCAATATCGTGCAAAACAGGCCGAACGAAGCGGGGCTGGTGCTGCGCGCGCCGGTGTATCGCTACGGCTCGCCGCAGTCGACCATCGAAGAACGCCGAACCGCTCTTGTCGGCTTTGTCGGCATCACGCTGAATGCCACCGACCTCTTTCATCACATCATTTCGGATCCGTCCTTCGCGGGTTTGCGCGTCGTGATCCGGGATGCCGGACCGGCCGTACGAACCCTCGCCGTGTCCTCGGGCGGACAAACCATTCTGGACAGCGGCAACATCGAAGGCGCGACCACGCTGTCGGTCATGCGCGAGCTTCACGTGGCGGGCCGCCGCTGGCAACTGGACTTTTTCGCCGGCGGCGATTGGCTGGCCGACCAGCCGGGGCGCCCCCGTCCCCTGCTCTTTTTCGCCATTGGCGCGCTTATCAGCCTGCTGCTGGCAGGGCTGTACTTCACACTGGCCCGCTCACGCGCGAACGCCTACGAGCTGGCGCGCAGCATGACAGTCAACCTGCGCCGCAGCGAGGAGCGTTTCCGCACCGCCACGGACGTTTCCTCGGAATGGTATTGGGAACAGGACAGCGAACATCGCATAGTCGATTTCATTGGCAAATCGCACAAAGACGCCGGACTTGATTTTGAGCACACCCGGGGCCTGACCCGCTGGGAACTGGCGCCCGAAGCGCTCACGCCCGAGGAATGGGCTGCCCATCGCGCCGTCCTGGCGGCGCGCCAGCCCTTCCGCCTCCGCTACCGCCTACCCAACCCGGATGGCGGCATGCGCTGGATCGAAAGCAAGGGCCGGCCGCGCTTCGACGAAAATGGCGGCTTCCTCGGCTACCACGGCACCGGACGCGACATCACCGAGCAGATCGAGTCCGAAGCACGCCTCAAGCAGCAGGCCACGCTGCTGCGAACCATTCTGGAGCACATGAACCAGGGCATCAGCGTGGTGGACGCCGACTTGAACATGCTCGCCGCCAACCGCCGTTTCTTCGATCTGCTCGGCTTTCCGGATTCCCTCGACCGCGAGGGCACGAACTTCGAGGCGTTCGTCAGGCACAATGCCAAGCGCGGCGAATACGGGCCGGGGGACATCGAGAAACTAGTGCGCGAACGGATCGAATTGGCCAAAAAATTCCTGCCGCATGGCCTCAAGCGCACCCGGCCGGACGGCACGGTGCTGGACATCGTCGGCAAGCCGCTGCCGGGCGGCGGCATGGTGACGACCTACACCGACATCACCGAGCAGGAGCGGATTGCCGCTGAAATCCGCCGCGAGCGGGATTTCAGCCGGCGCCTGATCGAATCCGTACCCGGCATTTTTTACCTGATCGACGAGGATGGGCGATTCGTCCAGTGGAACCGCAACTTCGAGGTTGTTACCGGCTATACGGCCGAGGAGATGCGCGCCGCCCATCCGCTCGATTTCTTCGAGGGCGAGGATCGCCAACTGATCGAGGAGCGCATCGGCGCCGTCTTTGCCACGGGCTCGGCCAGCGCCGAAGCCTGCTTCAAGGCCAAGGGCGGCATCAAACGGCCCTATTTCTTCACCGGCGAACGCATCACCCTGGAAGACGGCCGTCCTGTCCTGATCGGGCTGGGTTTCGACATCACCGAGCGCCGCCAGGCGGAAGCCGCACTGGCCAGGCAGACCGCCATCCTGCAGGCCACCTTGGAGGCCATGGACCAGGGCATAAGCGTCGTCGACAGCGACCTGCACATGACGGCGCTGAACAGGAAGTTCTGCGAACTGCTCGATTTTCCGGAAGAGATGGCCGACGGCGGCGCCGCCTTCGCCGATTTCGCCCGCTTCAATGCGGAGCGCGGCGAATACGGGCCCTGCGACGTCGAAGAGAAGGTACGGGAAATGCTCGAGCGAGCGCGCCATCCGCAGCCGCACCATTTCAGGCGCGCGCGCCCCAACGGCCGCATCGTCGAGGTGCGCGGCAACCCCATGCCGGGCGGCGGCTTCGTCACCACTTACACCGACGTCACCGAGCAGGAACAGCTCACGCAGCTGCTGCGCACCACGCTCGACAACATGGCGCAGGGGCTATCCGTCTTCGACAAGAACCTGAACCTGGTCGTGATGAACCGCAAGTTCATCGAAATCATGGAGTTCCCGGAATCCTTCCTCACGCCCGGCACGCCCTTCGAAGCCTTCATGCGCTTCAATGCAGAGCGCGGCGAATACGGCCCGGGCGACATCGAGGAACTGGTACGCACCCGCGTCGAGCGAACGCGGCGCTTCGAAGCCCATTGCCTGGTGCGCCAGCGACCGAACGGGAATTTCATCGAGATCTGCGGCGAACCCCTGCCGGACGGCGGCTTCGTCTCCACCTACGCCGACGTCACCGAGCGGGTGACCGCCGAACAGGCCTTGCGCGAAAGCGAGGCCCGCTTCAGGCGCATCATCGAGCAGAGCCCGATCTCCATGGCCATCGTCAACATGGACGGGACGATCGAGTTCATCAACCGTAAGGCGATCGACACTTTCGGCTACCGGCCCGCGGACATCCCCGACCTGGCCGCCTGGTGGGTCAAGGCCTACCCGGACGAAATCTATCGCACCATGGTCGTCGCGCAATGGACGGGGCTCGTCACAGTGGCCATCGCCGAGAACCGGGAAATCGAGGCCCGCGAATACCAGGTCACCTGCAAGGACGGCTCGATCAAGACCATGTCCATCTTCGGCGTGCCCGTTGCCGACAAGGTGTTCATCATGTTCGACGACATCACGGATCGCAAGCGCGCCGAAAACGCCATCCGCCAGCTCAACGAAACCCTGGAACAGCGCGTGCGTGAGCGCACCGCCGAACTGGCGGCCTCCAACCAGGAACTCGAATCGTTCAGCTACTCGGTATCGCACGACCTGCGCGCCCCGTTGCGCGCGCTCAACGGCTTCAGCCATCTGCTCGAGGAGGAGTACGCCACGCGCCTCGATGCAAACGGCCTCGACTACCTCGCGCGCATCCGCGCCGCCAGCAAGCGCATGGGCGAACTGATCGACAACCTGCTCGACCTGGCGCGCGTCAGCCGGCAGGAACTGAAGCGGGTCGCAGTCAATCTCAGCATCGTGGCCAGCGACATTCGCGAGACGCTCGAAGAACATGCCCCTGCGCGCAAGGTGCGCTGGAACATCATGCCGGACCTCATGGTGCGCGCCGACCCCGTGCTGGCGAAGGCCCTGATCGAGAATCTCCTGCGCAATGCCTGGAAATTCACCGCCGAACGCGAGGAGGCCGTCATCGAGATGAGCGCCTCGCGGCAGGGCGGCGAAACGGTCTATTGCGTCCGGGACAACGGCGCAGGCTTCGACATGGCCTATGCCGGCAAGTTGTTCCAGCCTTTCCAGCGCCTGCACGATGCCAAGCGCTTCGAAGGCACCGGCATCGGCCTGGCCATCGTCCATCGCGTGCTGCGCCGCCATGGCGGCCGCATCTGGGCGGAAGGCATCCCAGGCCAAGGCGCCGCCTTTTACTTCACCCTGCCCTGAAAAAGAGTTCAGTCCCCCGCCTCCTCAGCCGTTATCACTTTAGTGATAGCGTAAACTAGGCTTTGCCATGTTCAGCGCCCCCTTCCTCAAGCACCAGTCCGCGTGGGCCCTTCCCGCCGTCTTTCTGGCCGGGCTGTGCCTCTCCGCACTGGTCGGCTGGATCTCCGCCACGTGGACTGGCCGGCAGGCCGGGTTCGGCGTCTTCGGCCTCCTCGGCGCCGTAACCCTGGTCATGACGGCCCTGCTGGCCTGGGCGCTGCGCCTGGCCGCGAGGGAAACCCATCGCGCCGAGTCGGCGCTGGCCGAGGCCCGCGAAGCCGGCGAAAAATTCAGCGAACTGGTGGTGCTTTCATCGGACTGGTACTGGGAGCAGGACGAGCAGTTCCGCTTTACCGCCATCTCCGGCGGCGTGATCAACAAGGGCGGCTCGCTCATCAGCACCAGTCTGGGCAAGATGCGCTGGGAACTGGACTTGCACGAGCCGGAGGCGGAAGCGTGGCGGCGCCATCGCGGGCAACTGGAGCGACACGAGCCCTTCCATGATTTCCGCTACGCCCTCAGGGTTGCCGACGGCTCCGTGCGCACCTATTCGGTCAGCGGCCGTCCGCGCTTCGCCGACGACGGCACATTCCTCGGCTATCGCGGCGTCGGCCATGACATCACGGATGCCGCACGGTCCGAAGCGGCGCTGCGGCAGAGCGAAAGTCAGCTGCGCCAGATCGCCGACAACATGCCGGCGATGTTCGCCTATTTCACGCTCGATGGCGGACGCATCTGCGCCTACTCCAACGACCGTTACGCCGGTTTTTTTGGACTGAAGGCCGAGCAAGCCGTCGGCATGCACCTCCACGACATCCTCGGAGAGGAAACCCTTGCAGCCCTGGAGCCCTACTGGCGGAGCGTCGAGGCGGGCGAAGTTGTGCGCTACGAGCGCAGCCGGCGCGAAAAGAACGGGCGCGAAGTGCATATCGACGTATGGCTGCAGCCGCAGCGCAACAAAGCAGGCACGGTCACCGGCGTCTACGCCATGGTTAACGACATCACGCCGCGCAAGGAAATGGAACTCGCCCTGCGCAAGAGCGAAGCACAACTCGTCAAGGCACAGGAAGTGGCGCAAACGGGAAGCTGGGAACTCGACATTCCCGCCAACCGCCTGACCTGGTCGGAAGAGGCATACCGCATCTTCGGCATCGCGCCCGGCACGCCCCTGACCTACGACCTGTTCATGCAACGCGTTCATCCCGAGGATCGCGCCGCGGTGGATGCCGCCTGGGCGGCGGCAATGGCCGGCGCGCCTTACGACATCGAACACCGCATCATCGACGGCGCCGTCCGCTGGGTGCGCGAGCGCGCAGAAATTGAGTTCGACGCCGATGGCCGCGCGCTGGAAGGCATCGGCACGGTGCAGGACATCACGGAGCGCAAGGAGGCCGAGCTGAAGCTGCGCCTGGCCGCCTCGGTGTTCGAGAACAGCCTGGAAGGCGTGACGATCACCGACGCCGAGCGCAGCATCATTTCCGTCAACAGCGCCTTCACCCGCATCACCGGCTACGGCTCGGACGAAGTGATCGGCCGCAATCCGCGTTTTCTGAAGTCGGGCCGGCAGGGTACATCCTTTTACGCCGCAATGTGGCTGGCCATCGAGCAGAACGGCTTCTGGAGCGGCGAGGTCTGGAACCGGCGCAAGAACGGCGAGATCTATCCGGAGATCCTCAGCATCACGGCGATCCGCGACGAACGCGGCCGCACGCTGCACTACATCGGCATCTTCACCGACATCACGGACATCAAGCGCGCCGAGGAAGCGGTTCGCGCCGCCAATGCCGGACTCGAGCAGCGCGTGCGGGAGCGCACCGCGGAACTCGAGGCGTCCAATCGTGAACTGGAGGCCTTTTCCTATTCGGTCGCCCACGACCTGCGCGGCCCCTTGCGCGGCATCGAAGGCTTCGCCCACGTCATCGCCGAGGACTATGCCGATGGCTTTGACGATGCAGGCCGGAACTACCTTTCCCGCATCCAGCAGGCCGCCAAGCGCATGGCGCAACTGATCGACGACCTGCTGGAGCTGGCGCGCATCATGCGCGCCGACATGGAGCGGCGCGACATCGACCTGTCTGCGCTGGCGCAGACAGTGGCGCACGACCTGCAAGCAGGATCCGAACGCTCGGTCCGCTTCCATATCGCGCCCGATCTCAAGGCGCGGGCCGATCCGACCCTGATGGCCTCCGTGCTGGGCAACCTGCTCGAGAATGCCTGGAAGTTCACCGCCCGGGAGCCGAGCGCCCGCATCGAGTTCGGCGCGGACCACAACGGGGCCGAGCCGGTTTTCTATGTGCGCGACAACGGCGCCGGCTTCGATCCGGCCTACTCCGGCAAGCTGTTCCAGCCTTTTCAGCGCCTGCATCATCCGAACGAATTCGCCGGCACCGGCATTGGCCTGGCCACCACCGCCCGCATCGTGCGGCGCCACGGCGGCCGCATCTGGGCCGAAGGCACGCCCGGCCAGGGCGCCACTTTCCGGTTCACGCTGCCATGAGCGCCGTCCGCCGGGCCGCCCGCGCTAGCGCGGGTGAACAATGGGCACCCCCTCCCATCCTCCCCCGCCAAGCGGGGGAGGTGCAACGCTGTGCATGGTGCGGCACGGATCCGCTCTACGTCGCCTACCATGACAGCGAATGGGGCGTGCCGGTGCACGACGACCGGCTGCTTTTCGAATTCCTCATCCTCGAAGGCGCCCAGGCCGGGCTGTCGTGGATCACGATACTCAGGAAGCGCGAAGCCTATCGCCGCGCCTTCGCCGGCTTCGACGCGGAGAAGGTCGCCCGCTTCGGCAAGCGCGAAGTCGAACGCCTGCTCGGCGATGCCGGCATCGTGCGCAACCGCCTGAAGATCGCTGCAGCCATCAACAATGCGCAGCGCTTCCTCGAGGTGCAGGAAGCCTTCGGCAGCTTCGACGGCTACATCTGGCGCTTCGTCGACGGCCGGCCGCTGCAGAACCGGCGCAAGTCGCTGAAGGACATTCCTGCCACCACGAAGGAATCCGACGCCTTGAGCCGCGATCTCAAGGCGCGCGGCTTCAAGTTCGTCGGTTCCACCATCTGCTACGCCCACATGCAGGCCACCGGCATGGTGAACGACCATGTCGCCGACTGCTTCCGCCACGGCGAAGTTCGCAAGCTGTCTTGCTGAACATGCCCCGAAGGGAGACAATTTCGCCATGAGCGCCTGGAGCTGCCCCCACGACCTGAACGGCACCTGCCAGCTGGTGCAGGGCGCCGCCTGCGACCCGGGCATGCGCGGCTGCGTGCTGCATGGCAAGGTGCGCTTTGCCAGCGCAGACAAGAACCACCCGCGCAAGCCGGTCAAGAAAGCCGCCGACCCCTCCTCCCCCGCCCCGACACTGCCGAAACGCCGCTTGCCGTTCTAGGGCATACTTAAGTTATACGCAACCGAGCCGTTGTCATTGCGAGATGGCGGTAAGGAAGCGAGGTGTGCCATGACAATGCGGAAAGTAATAACAGATCAGAATCAAGTACTTGGTGAGCTGGATTTCTCCATTCGGCTGATGGAGCACCTGGTCGTGCCGACTTTCGTCATTGATCCGGACTGCCGCGTCATCATCTGGAACAAGGCCTGTGAGCGCCTCACCGGCCTCAAGGCCAGCGAGGTCATCGGCACGCGCGAACACTGGCGCGGCTTCTACGACAGCGCCCGCCCCTGTCTGGCCGACCTGATCGCGCAAGGTCGCACGGCGGAAATCGACGCCCTCTACGCCGAGCACGACCATGCCGGCGATGACGCCATCGAGGCGCATGGACGCAAGGTGGAAAACTGGTGCGTCATGCCGCAGGCCGGCACGCGGCTTTATCTCGCCATCGACGCCGGGCCGATCTTCGACGAATCCGGCAAGCTAATCGCCGTGGTGGAAACCCTGCGCGACATGACCGTGCAGAAGGAAGCCCAGGCCGAACTCGAGCGCCTGGCCACGCGCGACGGCCTCACCAGCATGGCCAACCGGCGCAGCTTCGACGAAACCCTCAACACCGAGTGGCGGCGCGCCTCGCGCGAGTCGCGCGCCCTCTCGCTGCTCATGGTCGACGTCGACTTCTTCAAGCCCTACAACGACACCTACGGCCACCAGGGCGGTGACGAATGCCTGCGGCAAGTAGCCGCGGCCATGTCCGGCGTGGTCAAGCGCGCCAGCGATTGCGTCGCCCGCTATGGCGGCGAGGAGTTCTCCGTCCTGATGCCGGCAACCGAGCCGGAGGGCGCCCGCATCGTCGCCGAGCGCATCCGCGCGGCAGTCGAGGCCTTGCGTCTGCCGCACAGCGGCTCGAAAGTCGCCGACCACGTCACCGTCAGCATCGGCGTGGCGAGCATGCATGTGAGCAACGACGGCCTGTCGGCCGGGCTCGTCGCCGCCGCCGATGCGGCCCTCTATCGCGCCAAGCACGAAGGCCGCAATCGCGTCGTCATGGACGACAGCGAACCCGGCCCGGCCACTCAGGTCGCCTGAGCAAACGGTTTCCGTTCCGCTACCACCAAGTCCCTGTTACCCTAAAGGTTACATTTCCCAGGCCGTAAACCAAGCTGAAAACATCGACCAAGGAACCTTCCATGACGCTGCAGGTTCAGGATGACAGCCAGCTGAACTACACGGTCAGGCTGATGGAACAGCTTGTCGTGGCGACATTCGTGGTCGACGCTGACTGCCGGGTCGTCATCTGGAACCGGGCCTGCGAGCGGCTCACCGGTCTGAAGGCCAGCGAGGTCATCGGCACGCGCGAGCAATGGCGCGCCTTCTACACCGAGCCGCGCCCCTGCCTCGCCGACCTGATCGCCCTGGGCCGAACCGGAGAGATCACCGCGCACTACGATGAATATGATCGCAGCGGCAGCGACGCCGTGCTCTCGGATTGCTACCGCGTCAGAAGCTGGATCGACATGCCACGGCTCGGTGCCCGCATCTACCTGACCGCCGATGCCGGGCCCATCTACGACGAATCCGGCAAGCTGGTCGCCGTGGTGGAAACCCTGCGCGACATGAGCGTGCAGAAGGAAGCCGAGGCAGAGCTCGAGCGCCTGGCCACACGCGACGGCCTCACCAGCGTGGCCAATCGGCGCAGCTTCGACGAAACCCTGCACGCCGAGTGGCGCCGCGCCACGCGCGAAGCGCGCACCCTCTCGCTGCTCATGATCGACGTGGATTTCTTCAAGCCCTACAACGACGCCTACGGCCACCAGGGCGGCGACGAATGCCTGCGCCAGGTGGCCGGCGCCATGTCGAACGTGGTCAAGCGCTCCAGCGATGCGGTCGCCCGCTACGGCGGCGAGGAATTCGCCATCCTCCTGCCCGCCACGGACCCGCCGGGGGCCTGCATCGTCGCCGAACGCATCCGCGCCGCTGTCGAGGCGTTGCGACTGCCGCATAGCGGCTCGACAGTCGCCGACCATGTCACGGTCAGCATCGGCGTCGCCTCGGTGGTCGTCACCACGGAAGGCGTGCCGACGCAACTCGTCGGTGCCGCGGACGCCGCGCTCTATCGCGCCAAGCACGAAGGACGCAACCGCGTCGTCCTGGCTGACAGCGAAACCGGCCCGGCCGCTCAGGCAGCCTGAGTCGAACGGCTCTGCCGGCCGACATTCAGCGCCGTCAGGATCGCCAGCGCCTGCAACAAAGCCACGCCGGCCAGCACGGTGCCGAAGCGTCCGGCATCCATGAGCGGGCCGAACACCAGCGGCGACACCGCCAGCCCGGTATCCAGTCCCGAATAGACGAAGCCATACACCCGGCCGAAGGCCTGCTGGCCGAAACGCGCCGTCGCGGCCTGGCGCACCAGCAGGTCGCGCGAAGGGCCGGCGATGCCGCCGAAGAAACCCATTACGCCCATCGCCATCGAAACACTCCAGGCTGGCAGGACGCCGCTGGCAATCAGCACCGCAACCAGTGCCGCTGCGCTCAGTGATGCCGCGATCAGCCGGTCGTGCGCGGCGCCGCGGCTGACCAGCACGCCGCCCACCGCGATGCCAGCCGCCCCGCCGAGCAGGAAGAACGACAGCGTCGCCGCGGCCGCCGCCACCGGCAGGCCGTACACGTTCTGCATCAGCGGCGTGGCGTAGTTCTGCAGCGCGCCGAAGGCGGTGGTGACCAGCAGGAAGAACAGGAAGCACATCCACACCGCGCCGGCGCCGAGAAAACCGAAAGTCGTCGCCGTGCCGCCGGGGCTGACTTTCGCGTCGGCCGCCTCCATCTGCGTGGCGTCGCGGCCGAGCCAGACCACCAGCCAGGCCAGGGCCCCCAGCGCCGCCGCACCTAGCGCCGCCGCGCGCCAGCCTGCCGCCGCGGCAATGCCGGTGAGGAACACCGGCGCAATCGCCCAGCCGATGTTGCCCGACAGGCCATGCACCGAAAAGGCATGGCCCAGGCGCGCGTGGCTCACCTTGCGGTTGAGCACGGTGAAGTCGGCCGGATGGAAGACGCAGTTGCCCAGGCCGGCCAATGCGCCGACGGCGAGCAGCATGGCGTAGCCGTTCGCCAAACTGAGCAGCAGACCGGCGAGGACGAAGCAGGCGATGCCGGCCAGCAGCACGCGACGCGGCCCGACGCGGTCGACGACGAAGCCGGACAGCGCCTGGCCGACGCCGGAGACGACGAAGAAGACCGTCATCATCGCGCCGGCCTGCGTGAAGCTGAGGCCGAATTCCGGCATCAGCCACGGGAACAGCGGCGGCAGCAGCAGGTGGAAGAAATGCGAAGTGCCGTGGGCGAAGCCGATCAGGCTGATCGTACGCAGGTCGCTGCGGAAGGGGGCGGTCGTGGCGGTGCCGTTCATGTCGGGGCTGTGCTGCGCGTTGTTATGCCCTGCATTATCCTCGCAGCCGGGCAAAAAGAAACGGCGGGCAGTGCCCGCCGTGGCCATGGCCCTGTTCGCATCAGGCCTTCTCGAAGCCGATCGCGCCCTTCTTCACGTCGACGCGGATCACGTCCTCCGCCGCGAAATCGCCCTCGAGAATGCGCTTCGCCAGCGGGTTCTCGATGAACTGCTGGATGGCGCGCTTCAGCGGCCGCGCGCCGAACACCGGGTCGTAACCGGCCTTGGCCAGTTCCGCCAGCGCGGCGTCGGACACCTCGATCCGGATATCCAGCCTGGCCAGGCGCTTCTCCAGGTAGCCGAGCTGGATCTTCGCGATGGAGGCGATGTGCTTCTCGTCCAGCGCGTGGAACACCACCAGCTCGTCGATGCGGTTGACGAACTCCGGGCGGAAATAGGTCTTCACCTCGGCCATCACCGCCAGCTTGATCACCTGGTAGTCGTCTCCCGACATCTGCTGGATCATCTGCGAGCCGAGGTTGGAGGTCATGACGATCACGGTGTTCTTGAAGTCCACCGTGCGCCCCTGGCCGTCGGTCATGCGGCCGTCGTCGAGCACCTGCAGCAGCACGTTGAAAACATCCGGATGGGCCTTCTCCACCTCGTCGAGCAGGATCACGCTGTAGGGCTTGCGCCGCACCGCTTCGGTCAGGTGGCCGCCCTCCTCGTAGCCGACATAGCCGGGCGGCGCGCCGATTAGGCGGGCGACGGAATGCTTCTCCATGAACTCGCTCATGTCGATGCGGATGAGGTGCTCCTCGGAATCGAAGAGGAACTCCGCCAGCGCCTTGCACAGCTCGGTCTTGCCCACGCCGGTGGGGCCGAGGAAGAGGAAGGAGCCATAAGGCCGGTTCTCGTCCGACAGCCCGGCGCGCGAACGGCGGATGGCGTCCGAGACGAGGCGCACCGCCTCGTCCTGGCCGACGACGCGGCCGTGCAGGCGCTCTTCCATCTTCAGCAGCTTCTCGCGCTCGCCCTGCATCATCTTGCTGACCGGGATGCCGGTGGCGCGCGAGACCACCTCGGCGATCTCTTCGGTGCCGACCTGGGTGCGCAGGAGTTTCTTCGCCGTGTCCTGGGGGCTGACTTTCTCGGCGGCCTTCAGCTGCGCCTCGAGCTGCGGCAGCTTGCCGTACTGCAGCTCGGCCACCTTGTCGAGCTTGCCCTCGCGCTGCAGCTTCGCGATCTCGGCGCGGACGCGGTCGATCTCTTCCTTGATGTGGGCGGTGCCCTGCACCTGCGCCTTCTCCGCCTTCCACACCTCGTCGAGGTCGGAGTATTCCTTTTCCAGCCGCCCGATCTCGCTCTCGATCAGGTCGAGGCGCTTCTTCGACGCATCGTCCTTTTCCTTCTTCACCGCCTCGCGCTCGATCTTCAGCTGGATCAGGCGGCGGTCGAGCCGGTCCATGACTTCCGGCTTGGAGTCGATTTCCATCTTGATGCGCGCCGCCGCCTCGTCGATCAGGTCGATGGCCTTATCCGGCAGGAAGCGGTCGGTGATGTAGCGGTGCGACAGTTCCGCCGCGGCGACGATGGCCGGGTCGGTGATCTCGACGCCGTGGTGCAGCTCGTATTTCTCCTGCAGGCCGCGCAGGATGGCGATGGTCGACTCGACGCTCGGCTCGTCCACCAGCACCTTCTGGAAGCGGCGCTCCAGCGCGGCATCCTTCTCCACGTACTTGCGGTATTCGTCCAGCGTGGTGGCGCCGACGCAGTGCAGTTCGCCGCGCGCCAGCGCCGGCTTGAGCATGTTGCCGGCGTCCATGGCGCCTTCCGCCTTGCCGGCGCCGACCATGGTGTGCAGCTCGTCGATGAAGACGATGATGCGGCCTTCGTCCTGGGCGATCTCCTTCAGCACGCTCTTCAGGCGCTCCTCGAACTCGCCGCGGTACTTGGCGCCGGCCAGCAGCGCCGCCATGTCGAGGGAAAGCACGCGTTTCCCCTTCAGCGTCTCCGGCACTTCCTCGTTGACGATGCGCTGGGCCAGGCCCTCGACGATGGCCGTCTTGCCCACGCCCGGCTCGCCGATCAGCACCGGGTTGTTCTTGGTGCGCCGCTGCAGGATCTGGATGGTGCGGCGGATCTCGTCGTCGCGGCCAATCACCGGGTCGAGCTTGCCCTGGCGGGCGCGCTCGGTCAGGTCCAGCGTGTATTTCTTCAGCGCCTCGCGCTGCCCTTCCGCTTCCTGCGAGCCAACGCTCTCGCCGCCGCGCACGGCCTCGATGGCCGTCTCCAGCGCCTTCTTCTGCAGGCCGTGCTCCTTCAGCAGGCGGCCGGCCTCGCCCTTGTCATCGGCAAGCGCCAGCAGGAACATCTCCGAGGCGATGAACTGGTCGCCGCGCTTCTGCGCGTTCTTGTCCGTCAGGTTGAGCAGGTTGGCCAGGTCGCGGCCGATCTGCACCTCGCCGGCGTGGCCTTCCACCTTGGGCAGGCGCGCCACGGCCTTTTCCGCCGCGCCCTTCAGCGCCGCGACGTTGACGCCGGCGCGCGCCAGCAGCGAGGCGCTGGCGCCGTCGTCCTGCCGCAGCAGCGCCAGCAGCAGATGCTGCGGTTCGATGAACTGCTGGTCGCCGCCCACGGCGATGCTCTGGGCATCGGCCAGGGCCTGCTGGAACTTGGTGGTGAATTTGTCGAAGCGCATGTCTATGGGTCCGTTAAGCCATTGTCTTGAGGCTAGATTGGGTTGGCCGGCGATTTTTCAACCGGGCGGGCGCTGTCCGGGGCCACCGCCCGCAGGAAATCCCACACCACCCGCACGCGCTGCAGGCGGAACAAGTCGGTCGGCGCCGCCAGCCACAAGGTGCGGGTCACGCTGATCTCCCCGGGCAGAACGGCGACGACGGCGCTGCCCGGCGGGATCACGTACGGCGTCATCATGCCCAGCCCGAGTCCTGCGGCGACGGCCTCGTACTGCGCCAGCATGCTGGTGCTGGCGAAGCGGCGCCGCGGCGACGGCATCAGTTCGTCCAGGTAGCGCAGCATGTCGCTCATCAGTTCGTCCTGCACGTAATCGACGAAACGGTGCGCGGGCAAATCGGCGCGGCCGGCAATGGGCGCATGCGTCGCCAGATAGGACGGGGCGGCATACAGGTGATAGCGGATGTCGACCAGGCGCGAGACGACATAGCGTCCTGTCGTCGGCGGATTCAGCGTCACCAGCAGGTCGGCCTCGCGCGCGGCCAGGCTGGGGAAGCGGTGCGTCAGCAGCAGTTCGATGTTCAGCTCGGGGTGCCGCTCGAGCAGTTCCGGCAGGCGCGGGGTGATCACGCGGGTGCCGAAGACCTCCGGCGCGCCGACGCGGACCGTGCCGCCGGCGGCCGTCTCCGGCGCGCCCAGTTGTTCCGTGGCGGCGATCGCCGCGCTCTCCATCGCTTCGGCATGGGGCAGCAGGGCCTGGCCGGTCTCCGTCAGGACATGGCCTTCGCGGCGGCGATCGAAGAGGGTCGCTCCGAGCGCTGTTTCGAGCCGCTCGATGCGCCGGGCCACCGTCGTATGCTCGACACCAAGCCGGCGCGAAGCGCCCGAAAGCGTGCCTTGCCGTGCCAATTCAAGGAAATAGCTGAGATCGGACCAGTCCGGATGCATTTACCGACAGCGCCCATGTTGTGCATTTATGCACATAAGGATGGCATTAATTGCTGTTTCCTTGCAAATAATTTCGATGCAGACTTCATTCCATTCAGCATCGCCGGAGATGAATATGCGCCTTCAGAACAGGGTCGTCGTGGTCACCGGTGCCGCCCAGGGGATCGGCTACGCGATTGCGGAATGTGCCGTTCGCGAGGGCGCCACCGCCGTGATGTGGGACATCAACGAAGCGGCCATCGCCGACGCCAGCGCGCGCATCGGCGCCGATGTTCCCGGCGCCACGGCCGTCGGCATGGCCTGCGACGTGGCCTCCGCCACCTCCACCAAGGCCGCCGCGCAGGCGGTGCTGTCGCGTTTCGGCCGCATCGACGGCCTGGTCAACAACGCCGGCATCATCGCCGACGCCCAGCTGAAGAACATGACCGAGGAGCAGTGGGATCGCGTCATGGGCGTCAACCTGAAGGGCACCTACAACGTCACCCGCGCCTTCGTCGACGCCTTCCTCGCGCAGGGCGCAGGCAGCATCGTCAATGTTTCATCCATCGTCGGCCTCTACGGCAATTTCGGCCAGACCAACTACGCCGCCAGCAAGGCCGGCGTGCTCGGCATGACGAAGACCTGGGCGCGCGAACTCGGCCGCAAGGGCATCCGCTGCAACGCAATCTGCCCCGGCTTCATCACCACGCCCATCCTGCACCAGGTCCCGGAAATCGCCCTGCGGGCGATGGAAAGCGACATCCCGCTGGGACGGATGGGCGAACCGGAGGAACTCGGCAAGGTCGCCGCCTTCCTGCTGGGCGACGATGCCAGCTACGTGAACGGCGCCGTCATCGAAGTCGCCGGCGGCCTGGTCGTTTGAGGAGGCCCCCATGGATACCGCCGGCCTGATTCCGCACCATGCACGCTACCGCCCCGAGGCAACCGCCGTGGTGTTCGGCGGGCAGCGCCTCACCTGGCAGGCATTCGATGCCCGCGCCAACGCCCTCGCCCAGGCCCTGCGCGCCGCCGGGGTCGGCAAGGGCGACCGGGTGGCGAGCGTGCTCGCCAACTGCCTGGAACTGCTCGACCTCTACTGGGCCTGCGCCCGCCTCGGCGCGATCGCCGTGCCGCTCTCCCCCCTGCTGATGGCCGACGGCCTGCGCTCGCTCCTGCAGGACGCGGCGCCGAAAGTACTGCTCCTGCAGCCGGCCGCGCTCGGCATGGTGCGCGAGGTGCGCGCGGACGTGCCCTCGCTGCGCACCTGCGTGCTGGTCGGCGACACGCCGGCCGCCGGCGACGGCATGACCGCCTACGCGGATTTCGTCGCCGCGGCGCCGGCGCAGCCGCTGCTGGAAACGGTCGCCCCCGAAGACACCTACAACATCATGTACACCAGCGGCACGACCGGGCTGCCCAAGGGCATCGTGCACACCCACCGCATCCGCGCCTGCTACGGCACGCTGTTCGCCAATGCCTGGCGCATGTCGCCGCGCTCGGTGGTGCTGCACACCGGCGCCATCGTCTTCAACGGCGCCTTCGTCACGATGATGCCCTGCTTCACCGTCGGCGCCCGCTACGTCCTGCACAGGCAGTTCGATGCCGCCGCGCTGATCGAGACCTGCGCCGCGGAAAAGGTCACCCACCTGATGCTGGTGCCGGCGCAGATCGCGGCGGTGCTCAGCGACCCCGGCTTCGCCGCCGAGAAGCTCGCCTCGGTCGAGGTGCTGCTGTCCCTCGGCGCGCCGCTGCCGCTGGCGCAGAAGGAGCAGCTCGACGCCCTGCTGCCGGGGCGCTTCCATGAGCTCTACGGCCTCACCGAGGGCTTCGTCACCATCCTCGACCGCGACGACGCCGTGAGGAAGCGCGGCTCCGTCGGCGTGCCGCCGCCCTTCTTCGACATGCGCATCGTGCGCGACGACGGGCAGGACGCCGCGGCCGGCGAAATCGGCGAGATCGTCGGGCGCGGGCCGATCCTCATGCCGGGCTACTACCAGCGGCCCGACCTGACGGCGCAGGCGCTGCGCGACGGCTGGCTCTACACCGGCGACGTCGGCCACGTGGACGCGGACGGGTTCCTCTTTTTGGTCGACCGCAAGAAGGACATGATCGACTCCGGCGGCGTCAAGGTCTATCCGAAGGACGTGGAGGAAGTCGCCGCCCGCCACCCGGAAGTGCTGGAGGTGACCGTCTTCGGCATTCCGGACGACAAATGGGGGGAAACCCCGGCGGCCGCGGTGCGCCTGCGCACGCACGGCAGCGTCACGCCCGAGGCCCTGCAGGCCTGGATCAACGAGCGCGTGGCGGCGCGCTACCAGCGCGTCTCGAAAGTGCTGGTCCTCGAGGATTTTCCGCGCAACGCCGCCGGCAAGATCCTCAAGCGCGAGTTGCGTGACGGGTTCTGGGCCGGGCGCGCAACCAGGATATGACGGGCACGCTGCGACTGCCGCATACGCCGTTCTCGCTCCGGGCAGAGCATCTCCTGAACACCGCCAGCGCCGCCATGGCGCGTGCCTGGCCGCTGCTGGTCGCGCTGATCTATCTCGATTGCCTGGCCGGCATCCTGCTCGGCCGGATCGCGCACGACCTCACCCAGATCCTCTGGCACCTCGTCGCCATTGCCTTGTCGCATGTGCTGGCAACCCTGGGCTGCCGTATCGACGGCCGGATTTCCTTGCACGCCTTCCCGCACAGCGCCCGCGCCAGAAAAGAGATCGTCATCTGCTGGATGTCGCTGACCGTCCTGATCGGGCTCCTTGCGGCTGCATGCGCCAGCACGTCCGCACACCCCCTACCACTGCAATGGCTGGTGCGCAGCCTGGTCTGCGCAATCAGCCTCGTGCTGGCGCTTGCAGCCGCCTCGCGCATCGGCCGCCTGCGCGCAGGGCTGAAGCACGCCCTGTACGCCGCGTCGTGCCCTGCCAAATGACAAGCCGGTTCCGTTACGAACACATGGCGCCGCTCCTGCGCACGAATTAACCCCAGTGGTGGGTGCTCGGGGGGCTTGCCCCCCCTTTTTTTGTCCGGATCCGGCTTTTCAAGTCGCCCCAATCGGCGCATCATGCTGTTCAGGGTTGATGACATTTACAAGGAGGGCGCAATGAGCAAGGAACAGATCGCCGAGATGCACCAGAAGAGCATCGATGCCGCCATGAAGCTAACGCAGATGTCGCTGGAAAACTCCAAGCGCATCATGGAACTTCAGGTGGAGACGGCACGCACCCTTTTCGAGGAAAGCGTGAAGAACGCGCGGGCGCTGAGCGAGGCGAAGGATCCCCAGGCCGCGCTGGCCCTGCGCACCCAGTTCGCCCAGGAGACCTCCTCCAAGATGATGGAGGCGATGCGCCAGATGGCGGACATCACGGCAGGCGCCCAGGCCGAATTCAACCGCTTGCTCGGCCAGCAGATGGCCGGCAGCAGCCAGGAAATGATGGAGAACTTCAAGAAGATGATGTCGGTAAGCGCCCTGCCCGGCGGCGGCCAGGATGCCTTCGCCACCATGCAGCAGGCCTTCGGCAACGCCAAGGACGCCTTCGAGCAGATCGCGAAAGCCTCCACCGCCGCCTTCGGCAACATGGGTGGAATGGGCGGAGCCGGCAAGGGGAAGAGCGTCAAGGTTCAGTAACGTCATTCCCGCGCCCTGAAGGGCTAGCGAAGCTGCCCTGAGGAAGTACTCCTGGGGTGCGCAAGCGGGAATCCAGTAGGTCGGGTTTCAGCCCGACATGGGCGGTCGATCCGGCACCGATGTCGGGCTGAAGCCCGACCTACCGCCACTTCTCCGCCGCGGCGTCGTCCGACTCGCGCGCATCGACCCAGCGGCCGCCCTCGGGCGTTTCTTCCTTCTTCCAGAACGGCGCGCGCGTCTTCAGGTAGTCCATGATGAACTCGCAGGCAGCAAAGGCATCGCCGCGGTGCGCGCTCGCCACGACCACCAGCACGATGTTGTCGCCCGGCTTCAGTTCCCCGATGCGGTGGATCACCGTCGCATCCATGACGTCCCAGCGGCCGCGTGCCTGCTCGACGATCTCCGCGAGCGACTTCTCCGTCATGCCGGGGTAGTGCTCCAGCGTCATCCGCACGACGCCGGCGCCGTCGTTCGAATCGCGCACCAGGCCGATGAAGCTCGCCAGCGCGCCGATGTCGCTGCGCCCGCGCGCCATCGCGGCGCACTCGGCGCCGACATCGAAGTCCTCGGCCTGTACGGACACCTTCACCCTATCCTCCGGTCACCGGCGGGAAGAAGGCCACCTCGTCGCCCTCCTTCACCGGCGCATCCATCGCCGCCATCTGCTGGTTTACTGCAATGCGCAGGTTCTTCGTCGTCGCCAGCGCCTCCCAGGCGCCGCCGCGCGCGGCGAGATGGGCATGCAACTGGCCGACGCTGCCCACGCCCGCCGGCAGCGCGATCTGCTCGGTGGATTGGCCGACCGCTTCGCGCAGGCCGGCGAAATACAGGATCCTGACGTTCACTGCACATTCTCTCCAGTAGGTCGGGCTTCAGCCCGACAACAGCCACCCAGGTCGGCCTGAAGGCCGACCTGCGAATCAGTATAGCAACTCGGAAAACGGGATGAAGCGCACCGCATCGCCGCGTTTCACGGCCTGCCCCGGCGGCGTATCCACCAGGCCATCGGCCCAGGCGCAGGACGTCAGCACGCCCGAGCTCTGGTTGGGGAAAAGGTCGAGGCCGCCCGCATCGTTGATGCGCACGCGCAGGAACTCGCGGCGCCGGTCCGGCTTCGGCCAGTCGAAGTCGGCGCGCATCATCAGGCCGCGCGGCGCCGTGACGTTCGCACCCTGACAGGCCAGCAGGAAAGGCCGCACCAGCATGAGGAAGGTGACGAAGGTGGACACGGGATTGCCCGGCAGGCCGATGAACGCAGCCTCATCACGGAGCGGGCCCTGCCCGTGAACCTCCGTCACCCCCTTCCCCGGGAAGGGGGGCGAGGGGATGGCCGTTGCAAAGTCAGCCGCCGTGGCACGGCGGCTGACTTTCCCAAACGCAAGGGGTTTCCCTGGCTTGATGGCGATCTTCCACAGGTCGAGCGCGCCCTCCGCCTGCACCGCCGCCTTGATGTGGTCCTCCTCGCCGACCGAGACGCCGCCGCTGGTGATGATGACGTCGCTCACCGCCGCCTCGCGCAGCGCGGCGCGCGTCGCCTCGAGGCTATCCGGCACGATGCCCAGATCGCGCACCTCGCAGCCGAGCGCGCCGAGCAGGCCGTGCAGCGTGTAGCGGTTGGAGTTGTAGATGCCGCCGGGCTTGAGCGCCTCGCCCGGCAGGGACAATTCGTCGCCGGTGAAGAACACCGCCACGCGCAGGCGGCGGAACACCGGCAGCGTCGCCAGGCCGACGGAGGCGGCCAGGCCGATGTCCTGCGGCGCCAGCCGCGTGCCGGCGGCGAGGATCCCGGCGCCTGCCAGGATGTCCTCGCCGGCGCGGCGGATGTTCTCGCAGTGTCGGGGAACATGGTTGACCAGCACGACGCCCTCGCCGGCGTGCTCGCACAGTTCCTGCATCACCACCGCGTCGGCCCCTTCCGGCACGGGCGCACCGGTGAAGATGCGCGCCGCCGTGCCCGGCTGCAGCGGCGTGCCGACGCTGCCGGCAGGAATGCGCTGCGACACCGGCAGCCGCGTTCCTGCCGCGGGAATGTCCGTCACGCGCACCGCGTAGCCGTCCATGGCGGAGTTGTCCAGCGGCGGCACCGTGATGCCGCTCGCCTGCGCACGCGCCAGCGTGCGGCCGGCGGCGGCCACGGAATCCACCTCCTCGATCTCCGCCACGGGACGGGCGGCGGCGAGGAGCTTCTGCAGGGCTTCGTCGAAGGACAAAAGGCTCATTTTCGTCATTCCCGCGCAGGCGGGAATCCAGCTGGGTCCCCGCCTGCACGGGGACGACCGGCTAATTCAAGATACTGCATGATGAATTTCGCGATGGCATCCGGGTCGTTGATGTCCAGCACCGGCAGCGTCGTCTCGATCGGGGCGTCGCTGGCGACGGCGACGATGTTCGGATGCTCGGGATGGATCGGCGGCTTGCCATGCGAGGGGCGATACACCTCCAGCTTGGGGATCAGATCGTTCGTCTTGTAGCCCTCCACCAGCGCCAGGTCGCAGGGCGAGAGCATTTTGATCTGTTCTTCCAGCGTCGGTTCCGCCGCGCCGCGCAGTTCGTGCATCAGCACCCAGCGCTGGTCGGAGGTCAGCAGCACCTCCGAACAACCCGCCTCGCGATGGCGCCAGGAGTCCTTGCCCGGCCGGTCGATGTCGAAGCCGTGGTGGGCATGCTTGATGAGCGAAACCTTCAGGCCCTCCATGACAAAGCGCGGAATCAACTGCTCGATCAGCGTCGTCTTGCCCGAACCGGAATAGCCGGCAAATCCGAAGACTTTCATAAAAAACCATTAACCACAGAGGCACAGAGACACAGAGAAAGCATTCTTTCCTGTATTCCTCTGTGCCTCTGTGTCTCTGTGGTGAAACAGGTTCTCATCGTTCCTCCATCATCGGCACCGTCAGCACCGGCGCGAAGCCGCCGCCGGCCGTGCGGAAATTTGTCGTCTGTCCCTGGTACAGCCGCGCGATCACCAGTTGCACCCTGCCCCGGTAAACATAATTGCGCAGGTCCAGCTTCAGGCCGATGCTCTGTCCCTCCAAGCCCACCACGCGTTCCGAAGGCGGCACCAGCACCTGGGCGACATAGCCGCCCGTCAGCACCTCCTCGAAGGCGCGCTTCGTCATCTTGTCGCCGCGATAGGCGGCCTTGCTGCCGTAACCCGCGGCCGGCTTGAAGAACAGCTGCCTGCGGCGCGCCCAGAGCGCATCGCCGTCTTCGCGCCGCACCCGTTCCGTGCGCGGTATGCCCGCAAGCAGCACCTCGCGGGTGGCGGCATCGACGCCGAGTTCCGCCAGCGCGGCAGCGTCGGTCAGCAGGCTCAGGTTGCGCTTGTCGGCATAGACGGCATGCGCACGCGGGTGCGGGGTCACGACGACCGCGCCGGCCAGATACGCCTCGCGCAACGCGGCGCTCTCCGGCGCATCCAGGCCGAAATCCGTCAGGCGATTGTAGACCAGGTCGATGCGCTCACCCTCGTGCCGCAATGCGCCATCCTCGAAGCGCAACGCGGCCGGATCGCAGATCGTCGCCGCCACGCCGTGCCGCTCGAAGAGCTTCTGGAACAGCAGGAATTCCGGGTAGAGGAACTGCGCGTTGGGCTGCACGTCGACGATGGCGATGCGCCCGAGCGGGGCTTCTCCCCTTTCCGCGCGCCACTCCTCGCGGAACATGTCGACATAGTCCTGCTCGACGGTGGCGGCAGGATGCACGCCGGGCAGCACGGCGGAGACCTCCGCGCAGCAGGCCTTCTGCGCCTGCGCCAGCGCGGCATTGAGCAGGCCGCCGCCGGCATTGGTGTTGATCTCGATGAGCTGCGGCCCATTGGCGCTCAGATGGAAGTCGTAGCCATGGAAGACGCCGGCGGCCTTCGGCGCATGTCGCGCGGCCGACGGCGCCCAGGCCAGCACGCGCGCCTGCCACGCCGGCATCGCCACCACGCGCTCGATGGCGGCGATGATGTCCGCCATGCGTTGCAGGCAGGCGGCGCCGACGAACACCGCCGAGTCGGCAAACAGGTTCGGTCGGCCGGCGTCGATCAGGGCGGCGAGGTCGGCGCCGGATTCGCCGCCGGCCAGCGCGCGGCCCAGCGCCACGCGGTCCAGCGAGATGCACTGGCAATTCCTGTTGAGCTGCTCGGCGAGGATGCTGCATTCCCTGCTCACGCGGCCTCCATGCCAAAAAAATCCAGCACCTCTTCCAGCACGCGCGTGCGCCGCATGGGCGGCAGCGAGCGCCAGACGCGCTTGCCGTAGGGCTTGGTGATCAGGCGCGGATCGCAGATCATCAGCACGCCGCGGTCGGCCTCGTCGCGGATGAGGCGCCCGGCGCCTTGCTTGACGTTGATGACGGCGCGCGGCAGCTGGTACTCCATGAAGGCGTTGCGGCCCTCCTTCTTCATGTGTTCGATGCGCGCCGCCAGCACCGGGTCGTCGGGCGGCGCGAAGGGCAGCTTGTCGATGATGACCAGCGAGAGCGCCTCGCCGCGCACATCGACGCCCTCCCAGAAGCTCTGGCTGCCCACCAGCACGGCATTGCCCAGGCGGCGGAAGCGCGCCAGCAGCTCGCTCCTCGAGCCCTCGCCCTGCAGCAGCAGCGGGTGGTCGAAGGCCTCTTCCTCGAAGCGCTGTTTCAGCAGCTCGTGGATGCGCCGCATGGCGCGCAGGCTGGTGCACAGCACGAAGGCGCGGCCGCGGCTGGCATGGATCACCGGCCAGGCCGCCTTGGCGACTTCATCCGGGTATTCGCGGCTGTTCGGGTCGGGCATGTCCTGCGGCACGTAGAGCACCGCCTGGTTCGGGTAGTCGAAGGGGCTGCCCCAGCAGCCGGTGTCGGCGGCCTTCTCCCCGCCGCCAAGGCCCAGCTCCGCGCAGTAATGCGAGAAATCGCTTTCCACCGCCAGCGTGGCGGAGGTGAAGATCCAGGCGCGCGGGTGGCCTTCCATCTGCTTCCTGAAAATGTCGGCGATGTGCAGCGGCGTGGCGTTGAGCGAGAGCGCCTGGCTGAACACCTCGACCCAGCGCACCAGGCCGGTGTCTTCAGTCTCGCGCCAGCGCTTCAGCGTCAGGGCCAGTTCCTGCGAGCGGCGCCAGCAGTGCTCCAGGCCCTCCGAACGTTCGGCCTGCGACTCCAGCAGCGCGCCGAAGCGCGCCAGTTCCGCCGCCACGGTGTCGACCGCCTCGTGGAAGACCGGCGCCAGCTGCGACAGGGAAAAGCGCGCGTTCTCGCCGGGAATGGCCAGGCGCAGGTCGCGCGCCGCCTTTTCCAGCATGCGCGCACCGTCGGGCAGCTCGGCGAAGTCCTGCGCCGCCGCCAGCCCTTCCATGCGCGCGTCGCGCGCCAGGTCGAGCAGCTGCCCGGTCGACACGTTCTCGCCGAAGAACAGGCTGGCCGTCTCCGGCAGCTGGTGCGCCTCGTCGAAGATCACCGTGTTGCAGGCCGGCAGCAGCTCGGCGATGCCGGTGTCGCGCAGCATCACGTCGGCGAAGAAGAGATGGTGGTTCACCACCACCACGTCGGCCGCCTGCGCCTCGCGCCGCGCGGCGGTGACGAAGCACTCCTTGGCGTTGGGGCATTCCTGGCCGAGACAGTTGTCGCGCGTCGACGTCGCCGCCGCCCAGGCGGCGGAATCCTCCGGCACGACGGCGCATTCCGACTTGTCGCCCGTCGACGTCGTCTTGGCGAAGCGGGCGATGGCGAGGATGTGGCCGGCCTCCTCGCGCGAGAGGAAACGCCCCTCGGTGCGCGCGCGCTCGAGGTGGTAGTGGCAGACGTAGTTGGCGCGGCCCTTGAGCAGCGCCACCGTGGCAGGCGCCTTCAAGGCATCGCGCACCATCGGCAGGTCGCGCTGGAAGAGCTGGTCCTGCAGGGTCTTGGTGCCGGTGGAGAGGATCACCTTGCCGCCGGCCATGAGTGCCGGCACCAGATAGGCAAAGGTCTTGCCGGTGCCGGTGCCCGCCTCCGCCACCAGCACGCCGTGCTTGTCGATGGCGGCGGCGATGCGTTGCGCCATCTCGATCTGCTGCGGGCGCACGCGATAGCCGGGGATGGCGCGGTCGAGCGCGCCGTCGGCAGCGAAAACGGACTCGATCTCGGGCGGCACGATCTACCCCAGCAGGGTGTGCCAGCCAGACTTGGCGGCACGCTTGTCGAATGTAAAGGTCGCGCTGCAGCCACAGGCCGCATTCGCCGCGCCGATCAGGTAGTCGGCGAAATCCGCCTGGCCGGCCTGGAACGCGCGCAACGCCGCCCAGGCCTGCGCCGATTCCTGCACGCGCAGTTCGGCCGAGGAGAGGATCGCGGCCAGCACCTTCACCACTTCCTCCTTCGCATAGCCATAGCCGCGTCCCAGCACCCAGGCCAGTTCGGCCAGGACGACAAGCGTGACGTGGCCGGGTTCCTCCTTGCTGCAGCGTCCCTCGATGAGCCGGCTGGCCGCCTTCGCCTGCGCCGCCTCGTCGCGCACGATGTAGCGCAGGAGCACGTTGGTATCGAGACCGATCATGCGCGCCTCTTGCGCGTACCGGCGGCGCCGCGCTCCGCGATCACCGTGTCGATCTCCTCCAGGCTCAGGGCTTGCGCCGGACTCCGCAGCAGCGCCTTCAGTTCGGTGACGGGCCGCGTCGCCGGCACGATGCGCACCGAGCCGTCCGGGTCGACGAGGAACTCCAGGCGGTCGCCGACATGCAGCTTGAGCGAGTCGCGCACTGCCTTCGGGATGGTGATCTGGCCCTTGCTGGTGAGGGTCGCCTCCATTTCCTTACCTCCATAGTCATTCCTTACTGAGGTGTAAGGATATCACAATCGCGCACCCTCAAAGGCAATCCCGAATCTGCTTTGGGCCTTTCGAGTTCTCCCTTAACTGCCTGGACGGGAACGAATCGGCTCCGACATAGCCCAACACTAAACAATATGAATATAAAGTTCCGTTCGGAAAGGTGCTATTCTTATATGACAGATGTTTCTGCCTGAACTGCAGCTATGCAGCTGAATAATATGACGATTCAGCGACATTCCTGCCCAGCCTGGATCACGCTGGGCCCGCTTGCGGCGGAGGCCGCAGGGTTGGCTGCGAGCGCATTGGGTCGAAGCGCCCTTCTCTGCGAAGACGTCACTCCGCGCCTTACCCGGCGCAACCGCATTCTCGCGGCCTTAGCCACTGCAGGCGGTCTGCCGTGAACAAGCCAAACGATGAGCAGGGCTGGCACATGGAGCATCCGCTATCCGTGCTGATTGTCGAGGATTCGGACAGCGATGCCGAACTGATGGTGCGTCAATTGCGCCAGGCTGGCATTGAATTCACGCATGAGCGCGTCGACACGGCCGCAGCCATGTCTGCCGCGCTGAAAAACCGCGCCTGGAATGTCGTGCTGTCCGATTACCGCCTGCCGTCCTTCAATGCCGGCGAGGCCCTGGCCATGGTGCGCGACAGCGGCCTCGATATTCCCTTCATCGTCGTCTCGGGCGTCATCGAGGAGAGCAAGGCCGTCGAACTGATGCGCAGCGGCGCACACGACTACCTGATGAAATCCAACCTCTCGCGGCTTGCCCCGGCGGTGAAACGCGAACTTGCCGAGGCGCATGAACGGCATGAGCATCGGGTGGCCCAAAAGGAACTGCGCCTGCGCGTGCTGGAAAACGAGAAAGTGCAAGCCGCGCTGCGCGCAGCACTGGAAGAGCAACGGGAATCGGCAGCGCAGATCCGCCGCCTGAACACGGCCTATGCCACCCTGAGCCAGACCAACGAGGCCATCGTCCGCATGGGCAACCGTGAGGAACTGTTCGACCGTATCTGCCGCATCGCGGTCGACACTGGCGGCTACCTCGGTGCCTGGATCGGCCTCTTGGACGACGACGGGAAAACGCTTGCGCCTGTAGCCCGCGCCGGCAGCCTGGACGACTATGTCGCAAGCCTCCGCATCAGCGCCGATCCCGGTGACGCGGCAGGGCGCGGACCCGCCGCCACGGCCGTGCGCGAAGGCAAGCCGTGCTACAGCAACGATTTCCTCAACGACCCGTCCACGGCGCCCTGGCACGAACAGGCGCGCGCGTTCGGCTTCCGCTCAGCCGCCGCACTGCCCCTTACCCGCCGGAACTTCGTTGTCGGCACGCTCTGCCTGTATGCCGCCGAGACCGGGGTGTTCGACGGGCAGACGCGCGACCTGCTCGTTGAAATGGCCAGGGATGTTTCCTTCGCCCTGGAGAACTTCGACCGCGAGGCACTGCGCAGGCAGGCCGAGAGCGACATGCGCGAAAGCGAGAGGCTTTTCCGCAGCGTCGTAGAGCAGAACATCGCCGCAATTTTCATGATCGACGACGGCCGCATCGTCTTCGCCAACCCGCGCACCAGCGAAATCCTCGGCTACACGCCGGGCGAGCTGAACGGCAGGATCGCGCTGGAGCTGGTCGCCGAAGCGGACCGCGAGGATGTCGGCAGGATGTTGCAGGCGGTGGCATCCGGCCAGGTGAAGGTCATCGAGCGCAACATCAGCGGCCTGCACAAGGACGGCAGCCTGGTCGACATCGGCGCGCGCGCCACCCTTGCAATTCTCGACAACAAGCCGATGATCCTCGCCGTGGCGCAGGACATCGGCGAGCGCAAGAAGGCACAGGAGGAAATCCAGCGTTATGTGAGTCGCCTTGAGCAAGCCATGATGACCACCGTCGAGGCGGTATCCACCATGGTCGAGCTGCGCGATCCCTACACCGCCGGCCACGAACGCCGCGTCGGCGAACTGGCGGCGGCTTTGGGCAGCGAAATGGGGCTGCCGGAGGAAACGATCACCGGATTGAGCATGACCGGCTATGTGCACGACATCGGCAAGATCAGCATCCCTGCGGAGATCCTGAGCAAGCCGGGACGGCTCACCGCAATCGAGTACGAGCTGGTCAAGAACCATTCGCGCAGCGGCTACGACATTCTCAAAAGTGTCGAGTTTCCCTGGCCGCTGGCCGAGATCATCCTGCAGCATCACGAGCGCATGGACGGCAGCGGCTATCCGCAGCAACTGAAGGGCGAACAAATCATTCTGGAAGCGCGCATCATGGCGGTGGCCGACGTGGTCGAATCGATGGCCTCGCACCGTCCCTACCGGCCGGCGCTGGGCTTGGACAAGGCGCTGGAGGAAATCGAGAAGAACAGCGGCCGTCTGTACGATCCACAGGTGGCCGACGCCTGCCTGCGCCTGTTCCGCCAGCGCAGCTACCGCATCCCGGATTGAGACCGAAATAGCATCAAGCCGAGGTGTGCCGCCATGAAATCGATGAAGGCGACCATTTCGAGCTGCGAATCAGCTGCACATTAGGCTGCGGCATCATCGCCCTCTCCAGGATGCAGCGCGTAGATGTGCGAGCCGGCGCCCGGCGCAAGGCCGCCCTCCGCCGTGAAGAAGCGCAGGTTGCCGCGCGCGTCCCTGGCGAACAGCGGCAGCGAATCCGGATACTTGTCGAGGAAGTCTTCCCAGTCGAACTGCTCCGACAGGCGCGTGGCGCGGATCTCGCCTGAGCGGGCCAGACTGGCCGTCAGGCTGGCGTGGGTGGCCTCGTGCGAGAAGAGCACGCGGCCGGTATCGGCGCCCTCCTTGCCCTCCTTGGCGCCGCTGGCCAGGCGATAGACGCCCTGGCGGCCGAATTCGCCTCGGTATCGCAGCGCCGCCAGCGCATTGGATTCCGCCCGCGGCGACAGCGCCAGCATCTGGCCGATGCCGATCAGGTCGAGCATGCGGTCGGCCTCTTCCGACACCGGGTTCACGAAGCGCGCCTCGAGGCCGTCCATGCGCGCGGCGCGCACGTTGTCCCAGTAGGTGTCGCACAGCAGCACGCGGAAGCCGGCTTCCTTGAGCGCCTTGCCGAGACGGCGCGCCACGCCCGTGCCGCCGAGAACCAGCACGCCATGCGGCTCCGGTTCCGCCACGCCGAGCAGGCGCGCGAGGATGCCGGCCGTTGCGCTCTGCAGCACCACCGTGCCGATGATGATGACGAAGGTCATCGGCACCAGCAGCGACGCCTGCGCGTAGCCGAGTTCCTCGAGGCGCGGCGCGAAGATCGCCGAGACGGCGGCGGCGACGATGCCGCGCGGGGCGATCCACGCCAGCAGCGCCTTCTCCTGCCACTTCAGCGACGAGCCCCAGGTCGTGGCGAGGATCTTCAGCGGCCGCGCAACGAACTGCGCCACCAGCAGCACGCCCAGCGCCCCCCAGCCGAGCGGCACCAGGTCGGAGAAGCGCAGGCGCGCCGCCAGCACGATGAACAGCACCGAGATCAGCAGCACCGTCAGGGTTTCCTTGAAGTCGATGACTTCGTCGAGCGGCACGCGCTTCATGTTGGCCAGCCACATGCCCATGACCGTCACCGCCAGCAGGCCGGATTCCGACTCGACGGAGTTGGCCAGCGCGAAGGCGGCCCACACCACGGCCAGCGTCGTCACGTTGCGCAGGTATTCCGGCACCCAGTGGCCGCGCAGCAGCAGGCCGAGCAGCCAGCCGGCCAGCGCGCCCAGCACGATGCCCGTGCCGAGCATCTTCGCGAAGGTGGCCAGGGTATGCAGCAGCGCCTGTCCCTCGCCGCTGGCGACGATGAACTCGAACACCAGCACCGCCAGCAGGGCGCCGATCGGATCGATGACGATGCCTTCCCAGCGCAGCAGTTCGGCGATGCGCGCCGTCGGCCGCACGGTGCGCAGCATCGGCACGATCACGGTAGGCCCGGTCACCACCACCAGCGCGCCGAACAGCAAGGCCACCTCCCAGCCGAAGCCGACGAGAAAATGAGCCGCCAGCGCCAGGATCAGCCAGGTCACGAGCAGACCGCTGCTGACCATGCGCCGCACGACCCGCTCCAGGCCGCGGATGTCCGCGAAGCGCAGGGTCAGCGCGCCCTCGAAGAGGATCACTGCCACCGCCAGCGAAACGATCGGCAGCAGTACCGGGCCGAACACCGCGTCCGGATCCAGCCAGCCGATGCCCGGCCCGATGACGAGGCCCGTCAGCAGCAGGAAAAGAATGGCCGGCAGCTTGCTCCACCAGGCGACCCACTGGCAGGTGATGCCGAGCAGCACCACCGCAGCGATCTGAAAGACGACGTGCTCCATAGGGCGGGGATTGTACCCCGGGGGATCAGGGCAGCTCTTCGACCTTCAGCTGCACCGTGCGGCCGCTGCCGCCGCGGCGCGTGGAATAGCGCAGGGCGCCGTCGCGATCGGAACTTTCCTCCTGCACGCTGCCGCCGATCTGCATCCACTCGCCCAGCCGCGCCGACACCGTGGTGGTCAGGCGCTGCACGTTGGCGCTGCCCGGGCCGTAGCTGCCCGGCGTGTCGTGCGTCGGGCTGATGGTCAGCGTCACCAGGTCGCCGGAGAGCTGCGGCTCGGCGGTGAAGCCGGTGCCCAGGTCGCGATAGACGACCGTGTCGGAGACGATGGCCCCGCCGGGCGTCAGCACCACCTGGCGCAGCGGCACCGGCACCGACGTGCCGACATTGATGTAGGCCCTGCCGCCCTCCACCACCTGCACCTGCTGCGAGACGCGCTCGCTGCCCGCGCTGCGCGAATCGTAGACCTGGCCGCGCAGCACGTCGTCCCCGCTGCGCACCGTTACCCCTGCGCCGCCGACGACGGTGCGGCGGCTTTCTATGCGCACCCGGTCCGAGCCGACGCTGCCCGACACCTCGCCGCCGCGCGCAATCGACGTGCTGTCGGCATCCTGCCGCACCGAGATCACCAGCCGGCGCGGCGGCCGGTCGAGGGCGGCGAGCAGCTCCCGGATCTGCCGGCGGTTGGCGTCGGAGGCGCGGATGAAGATCTGGTTGTTCATGCCGGAGATCGCCCCGCCCGGCTCGATGAAGGGCCGCAACTGCGGCAGCACCTGGTCCGCCGTGCGGCTCTTCAGGTTGATGATCTCCAGCTGCTGCTGGGCCTGGGCCGCGCCGGCCAGCAGCAGGAAAACAAAAGCCAGAACAATCCGTCTCATGGTCGCTCCTCCAACAGCATCATCTTCCCGCTATAGCGTCATATTGGCAATGGCGGATGACCTTCGGATAAGATAGCGCATCGTTCTGCGCAAACCAATAGTCAGGCTTACGCAGAGTTAAAGTGCAATATGAACTACCTAGTAAATTGAGAATTACGATGCGTAAATTGAAGCCCGTCACGCCCGGCGAGCTGCTGCTGGAGGAATTCCTGAAGCCGATGGGCATCAGCCAGTACCGTCTGGCCAAGGAAATCGGCGTGCCGGCGCAGCGCATCGGCGAGATCGTCGCCGGCAGGCGCACCGTTACCGCCGATACCGATCTGCGCCTGTGCCGCTTTTTCGGCCTCTCCAACGGCTACTGGCTGCGCGCCCAGGCGGCCCATGACACAGAAGTCGCCGAACGCGCCCTCGGCGCCAAGCTGCTGAAGATCGAACCGTGGTCCGGCACTACGGCGCAAGCCAACCGTACCCTCTCGCGGGCGTAAGCGCGGAACCGCTCAGACCCGCTTCACGGCGATCTTGTAGACGAAATTACGCTCACGTTTGCCGACCGCCACCACCACGACCGTCACTGTCTTGTCCTCCACCTGATAGACGAGCCGGTAGCCTGCGCTCTTCAGCTTGATCTTGTAGCAATCCGGCATGCCCGACAGGCGGGCCGACTCGACGCGGGGGCGTTCCAAACGCTCGGCGAGCTTTTTCTTGAATTGTTCCCTAATCGGGGGATCGAGTTTTTTCCACTCCTTCAGCGCAGACTCTCGGAAGGCAAGACTATAGGTCATCGAGCGAAACCTTGATCTTGCGCTCCTTCTGACGGCTGCGCACCAACGCCGCCAGCTCGACGTCCTCCAGCTTGTCCATCAGCAACTCAAAGGACGCCGCCGGCACCAGATAGGCCGCCGGCTTGTTGTGATTGAGGATGGCGACCGGAAAACCCTCCGCCTGCTCGATAACAGCTGTGGGGTTCTTCTTCAGATCGGTGACGCTTACCGAGGCGTCGGCGTAGACTTTTTCCATGGGCTCTATTCTGGACTTAATATTGGTCTCAAAATAGTCCATTTCGCCGTGTTGCGCAAGCTGACTTTTGCGGCAGGCGGATCAAACCCGGTCGAGCGGGCTCGTCACCCCGCGGCCGCCCTTGTTCAGCACATGCGTGTAGATCATGGTGGTCGACACGTCCGCATGCCCGAGCAGCTCCTGCACCGTGCGGATGTCGTAGCCGCCCTCCAGCAGGTGCGTGGCAAAGGAATGGCGCAGCGTGTGCGGCGAGACCGGCTTGACGATGCCTGCCCGCGCCGCCGCCTGCTTCACGGCGCGCTGCACGCGCTTCTCATCGACATGGTGGCGGCGAACTTCACCGGAGCGGGGATCGGTTGAAAACCCGGCGGCGGGGAATACGTACTGCCAACCCAGGGCACGTGCGGCATTCGGGTACTTGACGGCCAGCGCATCAGGCAGCCAGACCTCGCCCTTTCCGCGCGCCAGATCCGCCTCATGCACCGCCTTCGTCCGCGCGATCTGCGCGCGCAGCGGCTCGACCAGTTGCAGCGGAATCATGGTGACCCGGTCCTTGCCGCCCTTGCCCTCGCGCACGACGATCTCGTTGCGCGCCAGCTCGACATCCTTCACCCGCAGGCGCAGCCCTTCGAGCAGGCGCAGGCCGCTGCCGTAGAGCAGGCTGACGATCAAATGCAGTTCCGCATTCTCGATCTTCTCCAGCAAGGAAAGCGTTTCGGCCCGTGTCAGGACTGTCGGCAGGCGCACCGGTTTCTTGGCCCGCGTGACGTCGTCGAGCCAGGGCAATTCAAGCGCCAGCACCTCGCGGTAGAGGAACAGCAAGGCAGACAGCGCCTGGCTCTGCGTGGACGCACTGACGTTGCGCTCCACCGCCAGGCTGGACAAGAAAGCCTCCGCTTCGGCCTTGCCCATGTCCGCCGGATGGCGCTTGCCATGAAAAAGAATGTAGCGTTTAATCCAGCCTAAATATGCCGTTTCAGTACGCAGGCTGTAGTGCTTGAGCCTCAGTCGATCGCGCACCCGATCGAGCAATCGGGGTGCCTCTGTGGCAGAATCAGGCTTTACTTGCTGTTCAGGTTTATTGGACATGAGCTTGTATGGAAGTTACAAGAATCAGCATGATAACAACACATTACATATTATGTCGACAATACCGGTCAGTCCAATAAGCAGTTTACTGTCAATTTTGATATCTACTTAACGTTGGGCCGCATATGTATCGCCTATTCATTAGTATCTCCCTGTTAAGCGTAATTACGTCGGGAGCTTGGGCTCAGACAGCGTATCCGAGCGGTTGGCCGAAGCCTGTGACTGGAACGGCAGGGACATGCATATCTTTGTCAGGCACGTACAAATATCGCGGTGAGGTTGATCGCCCGGACAGAAATGGAGCCTCCACTATTGATCGGGCCGCTTTTAACAGAATGTCGCTTCAAGGCAATCCCCTAGCAGCCACTTTCGAGCATGACTTAAAGGCCGGTATCGTGAACGTCCGAATTCAAGGAGACAACGTAGCGCCCCTGGATCGGGCGACCTTCAATCGCAAATTGGCTTGCGAAGACGGCTGGTCGATAAACCTCAGACAAATCGGGAACTGCGACAACTTGGCGTCGGCTCCCTTCGACTGTAGGCAAGTACGTATCCTCTATACGAAAGCCGAAGATGAATCATTGATCGTTCATTTCACAACTTTGGCAGTGACTAGAGAGCTTCTGACTAACCCCACGAAGCTCACAGTCGATGCATGGTATCGATTTGAATTGGGGGCAAAGTGAGCTGTCGGCCCAACCCTGCGCTCGAGGGGAGCTGCGCGATAAGACCTGCGCAGCCCCCTCAGCTTGAACGTTAAGCGATCACATACGCCTCGGTTGCTGACAAAACTGATAATGATAAATGCATTGTTGCCTGTTTATGAAGTATTGGCCTATCTGCTATATAGCGGAGCGCTGCAGGGCGCGAGGCATAACGGAGTTATGCATCCCGACCTTCCGCGCTCCGATACAAGAGCAGGAAGGCCGAACGGATATTTGGCATTGAGGCATCGATTTAAAGATGGTCTTTGCTTGCCGGCGCATATGACGCCTAACGCGTCGTTCGAGCGGCCTCGCGAACTTCGTTCGCGACTTCGCCCCTGGCGGGGGGCCGCTCAACTCCAAACACGTTATGCGCCCTAGCGTGCCAAAACAGTGAAGCCTATGTTGAGCGTTATGCCAAGGGTAATCGTCACAATCCTGCTCTCAACCACCCTCTTGGGTTGCGCACCGATGGTGACCTTTGAGGACATGGAGCCTGCTTTGGATAGATGGATTGGAAAGCCTGTACCCAAAAGCCCACACCCTTTGGAGTGGTCATTCCGCAAACGAGCAGCCAACTCAGATACCTACGAACTAGTCAGTCTCAGAACAGACGAGTGCAACTATGTCCTAACTGTGCGCTCCGTCGACGATATTATTCTTGGCTGGCGGTTTGTTGAGGCACAGAGAACGAAGCCGTGCAGATTCCAACATGTTCGGCAATTGATGTAGCCGTGATTCGGCAGCATGGTATCCATGTCGCATAACCTTTCGTTCCAGGGGACCGCCGGCAAGCTGCGCTTGCCGGTTCGCTCCGGGCTTCGCCCTCCGCCGGCCCCTGAACTCAAACGTTGGCCGTCATGAAACCACGCACTCTATTCCTCGCTGTGATTGCATCGGTCGCCTCTGCTGTCTGGGCGGCGCCGGCTAGTACGTCATGCGCGCCCGAGGCTGTCGCCGCTCTTGAAGCTCGCGCTTCCCAAGGCGATTTTCGAGCGCAGTTCTGGCGCGGAACGCAACTCGAAATGGGCGAGTGTGGCCCGAAAGACCTTGAGCGCGCCAATTCCCTGTTTCGCCAGTCGGCGTCTCTTGGCTTCCCGCCAGCGGTCCACGTTCTCGGAGTCATACAGCGTCGCGAAGGCAAGGACGCTGAAGCAATCAAGTATTTTGAGCAGTCCGCCCAACTTGGGTATCAGGCTGGGTTCGCCGATCTTGGTTTCACCTACGGCCTACGGGATTCTCCCGTGAGAGACGCCGTGCTGTCCTACGCGTGGCTCACTGTTGCAATTGCTCGTGAAACCAAAGCGCCGTTGCGCGAGTACCTTGAGTCTTCGCGTACCAAAGCCGCCCGCGCTCTGTCAGAGAGCGATCTTGCCAAGGCTCAAAGTGTCGCCGAGGGCCTGCGCGAGAAGTTTTCATCCATTCCCGTGTGGGCGGACAAGCAATGACGGCCAACCCGGCAGTCGAGCGGACCTGCGCGAAAAGCCGCGCAGGCCGCTCACTTCTACGTTAGCCATTTCAATACTTACCGTCTCAAGCCAATGATCGCACCCTCGGTTCTCTGCAGATTCGTATTTGCTTGTCTCGCTTTTACATCATGCGCTTGGGCAAATGAGCCGGCCTTAACTTCACTCGAATCCGCTGTGGCTGAAATTGGCTGGGGTTCTCTCTCCCTTGGCAAGACAAGTGATGGCTGCCCGAGCCTAGATGGAACCTATAACGAAGCGGGCCAAGAGCGAATTGAGATTGTCGAATCCAGCCGCCAGCCCAAAATCATTCAACGAGAAACAAAACCATATTTCCTTCTTTTCCATCCACGAACTGCCCGAGGTGGTGCCTCCCAGATTGTTGAAAGACCCGTCACTGATCCCTCCTCGTTTAAGCACGAGATTTCGATTCGCCAGTCTTCGCAGAGCCTTGAAATTACTATCCCTCATTCAAAGGATCCACGCCTTACTCGCAGCATCCTTCTGGATCGTGAAAAGGGAGACTTCAAGTGCGAAAAAGGCTTTCTGCTAATTGGCCCTATCGAGAGTTCTGGTTACAGCGACGGCGCTTCTCACCAATATTCAGCAACAATCGCTCTGTCTAAGCTGCAAGATGGCGCACTGTTTTACTTCAAAGGCACCCTCTCGTCATCTCGCTCGTTCCTGATATTTTCAGCTACAAGGAACACTACAACGTATGCTCGCTTTCATTCTCGCCAAGGCTCTGAATAATGGCCATGGCTAACACTGCGTTCCAAGGGACGCTGCGCGATAAAGCACCGCGCAGCGCCCCTGAACTTCGACGTTGGGCCTCTTGAAAATGGAGCGCACGCTATTTCTCGTCGGGTTCTTGGTCGCCGGTTTTCCGGTTGTCGAGTTCTTGAGTGCCGTCGACCCTGAG
>PHCU01000293.1 GCA_002842345.1 Betaproteobacteria bacterium HGW-Betaproteobacteria-12
CATGATCTTGAAGGCTTCGGTGACCTTCTCGGTCGTCGCACCGCCGCCGACGTCGAGGAAGTTGGCCGGCTCGGCGCCGAACAGCTTGATGGTGTCCATCGTCGCCATGGCCAGACCGGCACCGTTCACCAGGCAGCCGATATTGCCGTCGAGCGAGATGTAGGCCAGATCGAACTTGGAAGCTTCGATTTCGTCAGCATCTTCTTCGTCCAGGTCGCGCATGGCGACTATTTCTTCCTGACGGTAGAGGGCGTTGGAGTCGAAGTTGAACTTGGCGTCGATGGCCTTGACCGTGCCGTCGCCTTCATGGATCAGCGGATTGATTTCGGCCAGCGAAGCATCCGTTTCCATGTAGCAGGTGTACAGCTTCTTCAGCGTGTCGATGCACTGCGGAATCGAGGCTTCCTGCATGCCCATGCCCTTGGCCAGTTCCAGGCCCTGCGCGTCGGTCAGGCCGACCAGCGGATTGACGAAGACCTTGACGATCTTTTCCGGGGTCTTGTGGGCGACTTCCTCGATGTCCATGCCGCCTTCGTAGGAGGCCATGATCGCCACGGACTGCGTGGCGCGATCAGTCAGCGCCGCAACGTAGTACTCGTGCTGGATGTCAGCGCCTTCTTCGATCAGCAGGTGACGGACCTTCTGGCCTTCCGGGCCAGTCTGGTGCGTGATCAGCTGCATGCCGAGGATCTGGCTGGCGTATTCGCGAACTTTTTCGAGCGAGGTTGCAACCTTGACGCCACCACCCTTGCCACGGCCACCGGCGTGAATCTGGGCCTTGACCACCCAGACCTTGCCGCCCAGGGTTTCCGCTGCCTTGACTGCGTCATCGACGGTCGTGCAGTGAATCCCGCGCGGAACCGTAACGCCGAATTTCTTCAGGAGTTGCTTGCCCTGATATTCGTGAATTTTCATGCGCTTTCCTTGCGTTTAGTTGAGTTGCGAGCAATGGGCAGGCGGTATTCCGTCGCCCGGTTATTGTGTCAGCAGGGCAAGCATACTAGCACAACCTTGCACGAAGCTTTCACGCCAGAATTCATAATTACGCGCTCGAATCGGTGCTGGCAAGCACCTGATAAAGCAGCCCGGACAGCAGCCCGGCGGCCAGCACCAGGCTGATCACCGCCGCCAGCCAGAAGCCGGCGACACCGAAGGGCGGCGACCAGCGATAACAGAGCCAGGCGCCGCCCAGCAGGCCGACACCCCAGAAGCAGAAGGTCTGCACCAGCATCGGCACGAAAGTCACCCGGTAGGCCCGCAGGCTGTGGCCGGCGATGGTCTGCAAAGCGTCGAATAATTGGTAGACGGCGACATAGATGATCAGGCCCAGGGCCACCGTACGCACCGCCGGATCGTCGGTATAGGCGGCGACCAGCGGCTCGGCGAACAGCCACAGCAGGAGGCTCATGATCGTTGCCAGCCCGGTGGCCAGCAGCAGCCCGGCCCGTATCGTCAGCCGCGCCCGGGCCGCGTCACGCGCCCCGACGGCGTGGCCGACGGCGACCATGGTGGCGATGCCGAGCGACAGCGGCAGCATGTAGGTCAGCGCCGACAGGTTGGCGACGATGCGATGACCGGCAACGACGGTCGCCCCGAGCGAGGCGACGAACAGGCTGACCAGCGTGAATGAGGTGATTTCGACTAGGTTGGAGAAGCCCATCGGCATGCCGAGGCGCAGCAGTTCGCGCCAGCGCCGCCAGCGCGGCGCCTGCCAGTTGGCAAAGGGGCGGTAGCGGCGACCGAGCGGGCCGAAGCCGAGATAGGCGCCGGCAGCCAGACAGGCCAGCCAGGCGATCAGCACGTTCGA
>PHCU01000294.1 GCA_002842345.1 Betaproteobacteria bacterium HGW-Betaproteobacteria-12
TGCCGCACATGCCGACGAATCGAGTTGGTTTGGCACGTTGGCCTGCGCCAGCCACTCGACCAGCGCCGAACCGGCCGGCCAATTGCGCAACAGGCGCGCCCGGTCGCGCCGCCAGGCACGGGCGAAGCCGTTCGCCGAGCGGTGCTGGACCAAGGCATCGAGATCGATCAGCACGATCTGGCCATCGTGCCACAGCAGGTTGGTCGCCTTCAGGTCGCCGTGGCTGATCTGCAGCCGATGCAACGTCGCGAACAGCTGATGTAGCGCCTGCTGCAGATCCGGCGGCGGTAGCTGCGCCGGGTCGAGACAGGTCTGCAGGTTGGCACCAGGGCAATGCTCGGCGATCAGGAAAGCACGGCTACGCAGCGGCCCCAGGCGCTCTTCGACCAGGGCCAGCGGTTGCGGCGTGGCGATGCCGTAGAAATCCAGGCGGTGCGCCGCCTGCCACGAATGCCAGGCGCGGCTCGGGCGCCAGGCGCGCGACAAGGCGTGCCGCCAGTGCTTGAGGTTGTAGCGTTTGACAACGAGGGTGCGGCCAGCCAGATCGACGGCCGCCACCGTGCAGGTGCCGCCATCCTTGAGCAGGCGGCCGGCGGCCATCGCCGCATCCGGCTCGGCCAGCAGGGAGTGCAGCGCGGCTTCCTCGTCGCGCAGGACGGCGGTAAAGCGGCGAAAATCGCGGTGCACCGCGAACTGGCTGCAATCGCGCACGGTCTTGGCCAGGAAGTGCTGCAGGCGACGTTGCCGGGCGGCGGCCACCAATTTCGCCAGCGCCGCGGCATCGACGGGCCGGCCGTAAGCCTGCAGCAACGCGCCCTGCAACTGATCCCAGGCCGGCGTCAGTTGCGCCAGCAGCAATGCCAGGTTATCCGCCAGCGCCGCGGCCGACGCCGCCGGGCGCACGCCGTCGCCATCGATCAGCAGCAGGCGTTCGCCGTGGCACAAAAAATTGCCCGGATGCAGGTCGCGCTGCACCAGGCCGGCGGCGTGCAGGCGACCGAGCAAGGCCATCGCCGGCAGCAACGCCTGCGGCGCCTCCGGCGACAGCGGCTGTTCGTCCAGGGCGACAGCGCCGTCGAGATAGTCGCAGAGCACCAGGTAACCGCCTTCGGCCAGCGCGCCGGCGAAGTGCAACGCCGGCGTCGGCAGGCCGGCCGCCTGCAGCGCGACCAAGCCGGCGCGCTCGCGCTCGCCGTGGCGGGTCGCCTCGGCGCCGATGAACAGCTTGGCGAACACGGACTGCCCGTTCCAGGCCGCCACCCCGGCCAGGCGCCGGCCCGGTAGCAGGCGCAGCAGGCGCACGAATTCCAGTCGACCGCCGTCGGCCAAGGCCAGCACGAACGGTAGTGTCGGCTGACGGCCGGCCGCGCGCAGGGTCTGCAATGAAACGTGCTCGCTCATTCGCGCCCCGCGAAGAACTTCACCACCTTGGCGACGACCTTGCGGTCGGCGGCGGTCAGGCGCGGGCGCTGCACGTAATCGAGATAGAAGCGCAGCCGTTGCGGGCGCGACAGCTGATATTTGGCCACCTTGTCGAGGCAGGCCAGATCCTTGATCCTGCGGTAATCGAGGAACGGCCCCCACCAGGTGCTGCCGGCCGGGCAATCGATAAAATACAGCTGCGGCGGATCGTTGCGGTCGACCAACAGGTTGCGCCACTTCAGGTCGTTGTGGGCGAAGCCGGCGGCATGCATGGTCCGCGTCGCCTGCGCCAGTTGCCGCGAGACGGCGGCGACCCAGCGCCCGTCCTTGAGGCGGGGATCGGCGGCGCGCGCCATTTGCGCCAGATCAACGGTAT
>PHCU01000124.1 GCA_002842345.1 Betaproteobacteria bacterium HGW-Betaproteobacteria-12
GACATCAACGACTACCTGGTCCGCAATCCGGTCAGTACCTTCTTCTTCGTGGTCGAGGGCGATTCGATGCAAGGGGCTGAGATCTTCGATGGCGACGTGTTGGTCGTCGACAAGAGCGTTCGACCCCGGCACGGCCATCTCGTGATCGCCTTCGTCGATGGCCAGCGGCTGGTCAAACGCCTGTTTCGACGCAATGGCCGGGTCGCACTGCTGGCCGAGAATCCGCACTATCCGCCACTCGAGATCCGGGAAGGCCAGGAAATTCTGGTCTGGGGTGTCGTCGTCGGCAAGTTCAAGCGCTTCATGACCTGAAGCGCGATGGCGGTATTTGCCCTGGTCGATTGCAACAACTTCTACGCCAGTTGCGAGAAGCTGTTCGACCCCACGCTGAAGGATCGGCCGGTGGTCGTGCTCTCCAACAACGACGGTTGTGTCATCGCCCGTTCCAAGGAGGCGAAAGACCTGGGCATCCCCATGGGGGCGCCCTGGTTCAAGATTCAGGCCGACGCCCGGCGCGATGGCATCGTCGCCTTCAGTTCGAACTACGCCCTGTACGCCGACATGAGCAACCGGGTGGCCGAGGTACTCGCCGACTACTCGCCGAACGTCGAGGTCTACAGTATCGATGAAAGCTTCCTGGATTTTTCCGGGTTCGCCCGCTGGGGCTATCACGCTTATGGTGCCGAGATTCGCCAGCGCGTTGCCGACTGGTTGGGGCTCGCGGTCTGCGTCGGTGTCGGCCCGACCAAGACCCTCGCCAAGTTGGCCAATCACTGTGCCAAGAAAGCGCTGGCCGGCTCGGATGGTGTCTGCGACTTCACGATGCTGAGCGAGAGCCAGCGGTCAGCTCTATTCGACCGCATCGCCGTCGGCGAAGTCTGGGGCGTCGGGCGAAAGCTGTCGGCCGGCCTGGAAGAGATGGGTATCCAGAATGTTCGGCAGTTGCGGGAGTGTGATGCCAGAACCCTGCGTCACCGATTTTCCGTGGTGCTCGAACGCACGGTCCTGGAACTGCGCGGCGTCTCCTGCATCAGCCTGGAGGAGGTAGTGCCGGAACGGCAGCAGATCATGTGCAGTCGGTCGTTCGGTACGCTGATCTATTCCCTTGTCGAGCTCGAAGAGGCGGTGGCCAGTTATACGGCGCGGGCTGCCGAGAAGCTGCGGGATCAGGACGGGCTGGCGGGGGCTGTCCAGGTCTCTGTGCGAACCAATAGCTTCAAACCGGAGGTGCCGCAGTATCAACGTGCCGTGACCCTTGCCTTGCCCGAGGCGAGTGCCGATAGCCGGGTGCTGACGCGCTGGACACTGCAGATCCTGAAGCGGATCTATCGCCCGGGGTACGGCTATCACAAGGCGGGAATCACCTTGATGGAAATCGTGCCGCGGGCAAGTCAGCAGTTGGGTTTGTTCGTGCCGATCGATGAAGCGAAGGGGCGCGATGACCGGCTCATGCACACCCTGGATGCCATCAATGAACGCTACGGTCGCGGCTCGTTGCGCCTGGCGGTAGAAGGCATGGAGAAACCCTGGCGAATGCGGCGTGAGCGTCTGTCATCGCGCTACACGACGGCGTGGGCGGGATTGGGTAAGGTGGGGGCAGGGACCCATGGCTGACGTACCGATGAAGGCCTGGCAATCCCTGACAACGTGAGCTTCCCCGGTGCCAGACAACAGTCCGGCACGGACCTGAAAGACGGGTGGCCAGATTGTGTCAGCGCTTTATCAGCATCCAGCGAAGCATTTCTTTGAACTCAGCATGCATGGCTGCAAGTATTTCACGTGTCAGACCCTGCCGATGTTCCGGTTTGCTCAGCATCAACAATATGCCAGTCAGTACCAAGATGAGCAGCACCGCAATTCCGCCCGAAACCAGCAATGCCGGTTGCACGTCCCAGCCCTGGAAAGCGACTAGGAATGCGGAGATCGAAGCCAACGCAAGCGCCGTGAGGATAGATGCCCAGTGCATCGATTTCTCCTGAATTGACGGTTGGGTTTTGCGATGCCAAGGCGGTTTCGCCCAACCTTGCGACTCACCGGTAGAGACGCAAAGTCGAGGCTGATACACTGATATTACAGGCACCGCCGACCCTTATGTAAGGCCGGCCGACGTTGGCCAGGTTCTCGGGGCCGCGGGCAAATAGGAGAAGAGATGACGGAACTACTGATTTTCTACGGTTTGCTATCAATCCCGGTCGCGGCAGGTGTCGGATACAGCCTGTATCTGGATCGCAAACGAAACCCGCGCCAGCACGTCTGATGCAAGAATCATTGCATATATTTTGCGAAAAACCCGGAGAAGGCGCTAAACATGGCAGCAATTCTGGAAGGAACGCCACTCCCTCCTGCAGCGGATCTTGTGCGGAAGGCGATTGCTCGTCTGCAGGCCGCTCCGCGATTCTTGAATCAGGAAGAGTGGAATGCCCTTGCTTCGAATGAAGGCGCCATTGTTTCCGGTGACCCTGACGGCCACGTTCCGGCGAACTTGGACGCCGATGACAACGCGTGATCCCGTGCCGGTGGCGCCGTGGGGTTGGCGCAGTACGCAATGGCCGAGGTGACGAGCATGCCGACAAAGCGACCTGCCTTGATTTGCAGCGACGGACACCAAGCGCGGACGCTACGTCATCAACTGGCGATGAAGCAGGACGAATTCTGGGGGCGAATAGCCGTCACGCAAAGTGCTGCAAGCCGCTACGAGTCCGAGACGAACCCATTGCCCATCCGCGTGGCTTACCTGCTGCACATTGCCTATGGACCGCCGGCGCGGGCGCAGCAACTCGTCGCGTGGCTGAGGCAAGCGAACGCCGATTGAATACGCTGCCCAGCTCCCTTTACGTGCAATTAGCAACCGGACGCGCTGATGAACGCCGCCGGCCCATGAACCGCCACCATTCTGGAGTCGTATGACCCGATCTGAACTCGTCTCGATACTTGCCGATCGCTTTCCGCAGCTCGTCAGAGCGGATGCTGATCTATCGGTATCGGCCATTCTTGACGCCATTGCCGGCACACTCGCCCAAGGGGGGCGCATCGAGATCCGTGGCTTCGGCAGCTTTTCCTTGAATCATCGGCCGGCCCGAGTGGGTCGGAATCCGAAGACCGGCGAGAAGGTCAGCGTGCCGGTTAAATGGACACCGCATTTCAAGCCAGGGAAGGAGTTGCGGGAGTCTGTCGACCGACAGGCCGCTGTGACGAACGTCCCACTTGATCTCGGCCGCATGACCTTGGCCTCGGGCCCGGCCGAGCATCAGGATCAGATCGACCAGTGGATAGCGGCGGGCGGCGTTCCGACGACCGGAACAATCGGCATCGGGCGACCGGTGAAGGGGGCGCGCTGAAACGGTCATGCGCCCGCCGCGCCTCACTCCTGATCAGGCCGAGCGCGCCGCAGCATTCCGGCGCTGTCGGTTATGGAACCGTGCGGGCAGACGGGCATGAACCTCTGGTAACCGTTCCAGCGCCTGGGCGCGTGTCGTTGGAGCTGGCCGGGGGCACCATCAGCGCTGCCGAATACAAACGAGGACAATCGGTGCGACCATGAGCCGAATCAAACGTCAACTGAGATACAACATTTTTCCGGAGGAGGATGTGTTTGTGGCGCGCTGTCTTGAGGTTGAGGTGGCAAGCGATGGACACACGGAAGCTGCGGCAGTGGCCAATCTTCGGGAGGCGCTCGCGGTTTATTTTGACGAGCCAGCATCGTCGTTCTCGCTCGCCTTGGAGCAAGACGTTCATCGCGGCGACTGACGGCAACCCGGCGGTGGGGGGCGTACGGTATCAAGAAAAGCTGAAGCGCGACGCCATGCCCCGTGGAGAGGACCGTAACGGCCACACGGCGGACCGCGACCGTCCGTCAAGCCCGTGTTCGGCGTGGCCACGCTTGATCGATGGGGGGTAATGTCAAACGAAGTGGCGCAGGGGAGTAGGGCGCATTTTCGCTCCTCGCCCTGTCGACCGCTATCAGAGGACAGCCGCGACGTGGCAGCTTGTTTTCTGGAATCATCGAGCGGCGGCAGGTGGACAGTTGCTGTCGGATGACCTAGGCGTGGTCAGCCTGTGCGAGGTAGGCAGGGGCAAAGAGGGACCCACCCACCGCCGTCGCCAGCGTCTGCCAATGCCGCATCCAGAATTGCCCGCGCATTGAGCACAACGTTCATCGTCGCCCATCCGCGATAAGGCCCGGAGGTCGAGGCCAGCGGTACGTATCCGGTCAGCCCGCCTTGCTTTTCCGGCTGAATGCTGGGTTGCCCGCGATGGGGCAGCAGTTACCCAATCCGGCGGTAGGGCTGTGTAGGCAACCTGGAGAGGATGCGCCTCAGATCGATGTGGCCGTTGAGCTTGGCCGACTGGATCGGGCTCATGATGGGCGGCTGCCCCGATTGCCGGCGTACCGCAAGCGCCTGTACAAAGAATTGTCGAACACCAAGTTCATGCGCGGCCATCCTCGATAAGCGCCTTGAGGTTCAGATCCGCCACCGGCACAGCCGCCCGCATGAATGCCTGCATCTGGTCCACGCTCGACACGACCCCCCGCAATTGCGCCACCGGTACCGGCGCGATCGCAAGCGCCACGCCATCGGCTCCGGCAAACTCGACGAGCACATGGTCCATATCCAGGATTTCCACCACGGTGCCGATCAACCCCCGGGGCAGCCGATCCCGATCACAAACCAGCGCGACCGTGGCCAGCAAGGCAATCCTTGGTCGGCGCCCTCGTGGCAGCCGCTTGGCATCCCGGATGGCCCGCCGCAGCCCCGCGATCGTCAACGGGCAGAGTCGGCGGCCGCTGAAGGTGGCCCCGGTCGCTGTGACCTGATGCACGTCCTCGACATACAGGCGGGCCTGCCGGCCGTCGGGCGGACAATAGATCTCAACTGCAAACAGCTCGCCAGGGCTCAGCCGATCGAGGTCGGTTCGGCGGATCGTGAGCTGCCAATGCTCGGTGTCGTACTCCGCCTCACCCAGAAGGCGCGTGAGCTGCGCCACCAGGCCCGCAAACGGGGCACGGGCGCAGACCTGAGCCCACTCCGGCGGCAAGGCGGCGGTGCAACTGGCTGTGCTATTCATCTGAGCGACCTATGATCTGCATACACGCGGGCCAAAAACACCAGACTAGCAACATTCTGCCACCGCCAAAAGGTGGCGCAGATAACGGAGATTTTGTCGAGCCAAGGCCGGCACGCGTTATGATGCCCGGAAAATCCAGAGATACCTGATCCCATCCCGCCCATGCACATCCAGCCCACCCAGCAGCCCCAAGGGTTTACGCTCGTTGAATTAGCCGTGGTATTGGTTTTGATTGGCATTGTTACGACGATGGGCCTCAAAATGGTGACGGCAACCCTGGGCAATGCGGCGTACAGTGAGACAAAATCCAAGCAGGAGCTGATCAAGACCGCCTTGATCGGCTATCAAATCCATCTATAAAGTAATGGGGCAGATGGCGAAAATCGTATCACCGCAAAAAAGCATGGTGGACACTATCAATAAAAATCCAGGAGCCAACGTGACGCAGACGACATCATCCGGAAGAATTCAAGCAGGCAGTGATTGAGACCTCTTGCGAGCCAGGAGCTTCAGTGGCAGGCATTGCGCTGGCCAACGGCGACAATGCCAATCTGGTCCGGTGTTGGTCGCGTGAACGGGGAATTGGCCTCAATCTACCGGCCAACTTCTGCCGTTCGAAGCACCGGGGATGCTGTCACTTGAACGACAGCGGCACTTCGGAAGCTGCCAGAGATTAATTTCACACTAATCGGCAGTTGCCGACGTTCGCTTTATTATGAGTAGCGGTCAGCAAGCCGTCGCATTGCTGCCAGTCAGCGCCACGACATAAAGCAAAAGCAGCGTTTGCGTCCCGCTTGATCGCTGGCGGGGTTGTTTATTCCGAACAGAGCGCGACGTACCAACCCGATGATAAGGCAAATCAGGCGATGGAAATGGTTTGAACCCCTGCCGATTGCAGTAACGTGTAGAGGGGCGCTACGGTAGTACGAGTAGACTTAACGGTGATAGCAAACGTGACCGCCAACGACAAGTCAGCGTGACCGAGAGGTGGGTAGCAACAGCGTAAAACAGGTCAATCCATTGGCTGAACAAACATCTACTCCACCGCCATGCGCAAGAACTATGGATCGCGTAATGGCCAGTCCGAGTCCTGAACTTTCCGTGGTTCGCTGACGTGAACTATCGACCCGATAAAACCGGTCGAACAGGCGTGGCAGATGTTCCGCCGGAATCTCGCTGCCGGTGTTCTCGACGGCAATATGCGTCATTTCACCATCAGTTTCGTTGATTTGTACCGTGACCACCCCGCCATTTGGCGTATGGCGCAACGCGTTGGAAAGCAGATTGCTGACCGCACGGCGTAGCATCAATCGGTCGCCGACAATTTTGCCGCTACCGGAGAGCGACAAAGCAATCGCCTTCTCTTCGGCCAGCACGTCGTAATACTCCAGCAGATCGCTGATTTCCTCGGCCAGATCAATCGGCTCCTGATTGGGCACGATCTGATTGTTGTCGGCCTTGGCCAGGAATAGCATGTCGGAAATGGTTCGCGACAGGCGCTCGAACTCTTCCGCATTTGAGGCCAGGATGTCCCGGTAATCTTCCGCTGAGCGCGCTTTCGACAGCGTGACCTGGGTCTGGGTCAGCAGGTTGCTGACCGGCGTTCGCAACTCATGAGCCAGGTCCGATGAAAAGTCTGACAGCCGCTGAAAGGATTCCTCCAGACGCGAAAGCATGCTGTTCAGGGTGTCGGCCAGATCGGCCAACTCGAGGGGAATGGATTCTACCGGCAGGCGGGTATGCAGCCGATTGGCAGTGATTTCGGCGGCCTGGAGTTTGATGGCCAGTAGCGGCGACAGACCTCGCCGGACAACAAACCAGCCAAGCAGCCCGATGGCCAAGGTCGCGAGCGCCATGAACACCCACAGCGTTCCCCGAAACGAACTCATGAAGTGCTCGTGGTGGGTGATGTCGGTAGCGATTACGACTGTTAAGCTGCCACTGCTATCGGCGCCGAACTTGACCGTCGAGGAAATACCCCGCCACGGCAGACCATCTTTGCTGGTCCATTTAACAGGTCGCTCATGCCTCGGAGTTGTACGGGGGAGCAGAAGGTCCGGAGGAAACGCCATGAATTCGTTGGCATACAGCGTCTCTCCATTCTGGTGATAGACGGCAACGATCAGACCATGATGCCCCGTCAGCGCATCGTCCAGTTGCTGGGTCAGTATTACTTTGGGCTGGATGCCCGGATTCCGTTCCAGAATATGCTTTGCCAACTGCATTTTTCCGTTCAACACCTCCATATCCTGTTCCTCGAAGTGGCGCTCGACAGAATTGCCAATGAGCAAGCCGAGCAGGAACAGCACGAAGGCCGAGGCCAGTGCGAATAGCAGGGTCAGCCGGAGTGTCAGCGAGGGGCCGCGGGTCTGGGTCAATCGATCACCTCCAGGACATAGCCCATGCCGCGCACGGTGCGGATCAGTTTGGGTTCGAAACCATCATCGATTTTGACGCGCAGGCGTTTGATTGCCACCTCAATGACGTTCGTGTCGCTATCGAAATTCATATCCCAGACCTGCGAGGCGATCAGTGATCGTGGCAGAACTTCACCCTGGCGGCGTAGCAACAGTTCGAGCAGAGCGAATTCCTTGGCGGTCAGGTCGATGCGTTTGCCCGCCCGATTGACCCGACGCCGCAAAAGGTCAAGTTCCAGGTCAGACGCACGCAGGAATTCGGATTCCTTGGCCTTGCCGCCACGTCGCAGCAGGGTCCGGACACGCGCCAGCAATTCGGAAAAGGCAAACGGTTTGACCAGATAGTCATCGGCCCCTAACTCCAGCCCCTTGACTCGGTCCTCGACTTGATCGCGGGCGGTGAGAAACAGTACCGGCATATCCTTGCCGGCCCGGCGAATGCCTTGCAGCACTTGCCAGCCGTCAATGCCCGGCAGCATGACGTCGAGGATAGCCAGATCGTAGGCCTCGGTCAGCGCCAGGTGCAGCCCGTCGAGGCCGTTTGCCGCCAAGTCTACGATGTAACCAGCCTCTATTAGTCCCTGTTTCAGATAGGTTCCGGTTTTCAGTTCGTCTTCCAACACTAATATTTTCATTGCTCTCTCCACCAATAGTTAGCTATTGATGGCGCATTTTCCGTCGGTTTTGATTGGCAAATGCCCAGATTACGGAAATGTAATACGCAAGTCAGCAAGATGTTGGTTTGACGAAAGCAAGATGTTGATCATGGGAGCAAAAGACTCCGCACATTCCCAATGGAGGCATCATGAAAGTCATGGCGTTGACGGCCGTACTTGCCGCGACATCCGTTTGGGCCGACGTCCACTCGACCGATGCACCGACAGTCGCAAGTACCTACCAGTCGGTTTTCGCGGATTACAAGCCATTCCAGGAAGAGGCACTGCATGATTGGCGCCGGGTCAATGGCGAGATGGGCCAACTGCGTGGGCATAGGGGGCACCTTCAGGCCAGCCAGGCTGAGCTACCGCCGGCCCACGATCACCGTAAACCCGTTGCTCGTCCGGCGGACGAAAGGAGGTAGACCATGACCTCGGTTTCCTCTTCATTGACGATGCGTCAGGGCAAACGCTTTATTGCCACCATCGGCCTTCTTGGGTTGGCTGGATGCGCGACATTCTCTGACGACGGCGGCTTCGGCCGCGTCGAGCAAACGACCCGCGAGCGTCTGGACAAGGATGTCAAATGGGCACGCACCGATGTAGAACGCTCGGCGTTGCAGGCACGGGCCAGCGAACTGCTCGCCAAGCCACTGACTGGCGATGACGCAATCCAACTTGCCCTCTACAACAATCGTGGCTTGCAGGCCACATTCTTCGATCTGGGCATCAGCGAAGCCGACCTGGTGCAGGCCGGGCGCTTGCCCAATCCCCATTTCTCGATGCTGCGGGCCAGCAAGCCCGAAAACGGCATTCGCGAATTCAAGATCGAACAGGCGCTGACTTTCAACGTCTTCGCCCTGATCACCATGCCGCTGGCGGTCGAGGTCGAAAAACGCAATTTCGCCCAGGCGCAGCAACTGGCTGCGATTGAGGTTGCCCGCCTGGCCTCCGAGACGCGCCAGGCCTATTTCACGACATTGGCGGCAGAAGAGTCGGTGCGCCATCTGCGCAAGGTAAAACAGGCCGCCGAAGCCGCCGCAGAACTGGCCCGGCGCATGGCGTTGGTCGGCAATTTCAGTAAGTTGCGCCAGGCACGTGAACAGGCCTTTTATGCTGATGCATCGCTCAATCTGGCCAGGGCCGAGCAGTCGGCGGTTGCTGCCCGCGAACGTCTCGCCCGGCTACTGGGTGTGGCCGACCGCAGTGTCATCCGGTTGCCCGATCGGCTCCCCGATTTACCCAAGACGGTCGATGAGTTGCCAGGGATCGAACAAACCGCGTTGAATCAGCGCCTCGACCTGCAGGCGATCCGCCTCGAAACCGAGGCCTTGGCCAAGAACCTCGGATTGTCGAAGGCGATCCGCTTCATCAACGTCCTCGAAGTCGGACCGGCCCGGGTACTCGACGGTGCCCGCGACAGCGGCTACAAGAAAGGCTACGAGATCAGCTTCGAGTTGCCGATCTTCGACTTGGGCGACGCCAAGGTAGCCAAGGCCGAGGCCATCTACATGCAGGCGGTGGAGCGCGCCGGCGAGGCGGCGACAAATGCACGGTCGGAAGTCCGCGAGGCCTATCACGCCTACCGCACCAACTACGATATCGCCCGCCACTACCGGGACGAGATCGTCCCGCTCTACAAGCGCATCTCGGACGAGAACGTACTCCGCTACAACGGCATGCTGATTGGGGTCTTCGAGCTGCTCGCAGACGCCCGAATACAGATCGCCAGCGTCAACAGCTACATCGAAACCTTGCGCGACTTCTGGATCGCCCGGGGCGACCTGGAGATGGCGATGATCGGCAAGCCGTCCCTGAACGCATCGGCTGGCGCCACCGCCACGGCGACCGGCCGTGCCGATCACTGAGGGAGATCACCATCATGACCACACGTCGCGAATTTTTCAGAAGCCTGGGTATGACCGGCGGTGCTGTTGCTGCCGCATCCGTCAGTTCAGTTGCGCTGGCCGCGCTGCCGGAACTGGTCAGCATGGACAAGCCGGACACGGCATCTCCGCTGATTCCGCCCAGCGGCCGTCCCTACAATCCGGTCGTTACCCTCAACGGCTGGACTTTACCCTGGCGCATGAACAACGGCGTCAAGGAATTCCACCTGGTCGCCGAACCGGTTGTCCGTGAAATTGCGCCCGGCATGAAGGCCCATCTGTGGGGCTACAACGGCCAGAGCCCGGGACCGACCATCGAGGTGGTCGAGGGTGATCGGGTACGAATTTTCGTCACTAACCGCTTGCCGGAACACACCACCATCCACTGGCACGGCCAGCGTTTGCCCAACGGCATGGATGGTGTCGGCGGTCTCAACCAGAAGCAGATTCCTGTCGGCAAAACCTTTGTCTACGAGTTCGTCGCACGTCGCCCGGGCACCTTCATGTATCACCCGCACGCCGATGAGATGACACAGATGGCGATGGGCATGATGGGTTTCTGGGTGACCCATCCGAAGAACCGGCATCCGTTGATCGAGACCGTCAACCGAGACTTCTGCTTCCTGCTGAATGCCTATGACATTGATCCCGGCAGCTTCACGCCCAAGGTTAACACCATGCTCGATTTCAACTTGTGGTCCTGGAACAGCAGGACCTTTCCAGGTATCGATTCGCTCAACGTCCGCAAGGGAGACAAGGTGCGTATTCGAATCGGCAACCTGACCATGACCAATCATCCCATGCACCTGCACGGGCACGAATTTGTCGTCAGTGGTACCGATGGAGGGCCGACGCCGATCGGTTCGCGTTGGCCTGAGGTGACCACCGACCTGGCCGTCGGCCAGATGCGGCAAATTGAATTCCTCGCTGACGAAGAAGGCGACTGGGCATTCCACTGCCACAAGAGCCATCACACGATGAACGCCATGGGCCACGATGTACCCACGATGATCGGCATCGATCATCGTGGCATCGTCAACCAGATCACTGACCTGATTCCCGACTACATGGTGATGGGCGAGCGCGGTATGGCCGACATGGGCGAAATGGAGATGCCCATTCCTGACAATACCCTGCCGATGATGACCGGCCAGGGACCCTATGGGGCTGTCGAAATGGGCGGCATGTTCTCCGTGCTCAAGGTTCGTCGCGACCAGAGGCCGGGCGACTACCGTGACCCGGGCTGGTACAAGCAACCCACGGGAACGCAGGCCCATGAATGGACTGGACGGGTCGCACAGGAGCCAAGAGCGACCACTCACGGTGAAGGATCGATGCCTGCAAACGGTACAGGAGTACAGCAAGAGTTGACCGTGCGCAAACCCGGCAAACATGCCGGCCACTAATTCGAAATCACAAATCGACGAGGTGCCATGATGCGTAATCGTTATGTATTGCCCCTGTGTGCCGTGCTAGCCATGCTCGGATTTGGCGCTTACGGTGATGAAAATCACGGCCCCCCGAGCAAGTACTGGGCGGGCCTGCCATCCGATCAACATGCAGCCTTGCTCGGCCTACCGGCTTTGACCAGCGAAGCCACCCGGACGATCAAAGTAGACATGGGCGACAGCATGCGTTTCAAACCTGAGCGTATCGAAGCTCGACGAGGCGAAACGATACGCTTTGTCGTGCGCAACCAGGGTCAGGTCAAACACGAATTCGTACTGGGTACGCCGGTGGAATTGAAAAAACACGCGGCACTGATGGCGAAGTTCCCGCACATGGAACACGACGACCCGAATGCGGTGTCGGTGGAACCCGGTGCGAGTGGGGAATTTGCCTGGACATTCACGAAAACAGGAAATTTCGCTTTCGCCTGTCTCGTTCCAGGCCATTTCGAAGCGGGGATGAAAGGCAGGATCATCGTGCGCCGTTAATTGCGAGATTACAAAAATGTAATTTGTCGGTCAGCCTCCCGTTGGGCAGCGCTTCGTACCATCTGGGCCATTGAATCCAAACTTGGTGAATTTGCCCCAATGAATTGCTCTCCGCCAACGCCCAAAATCCGTGCCTGGACCGGCTGCCTGCTGGTCTTGCTGGCCGCCCCGATCGGTTCTGCCCAGGCGGAAACCCTGCGCGATGTATTTGAAAAAGCGTGGGCCAATTCCCCTCAGGGGAAAACAGTAGTCGCGAAACGCGAGGAAGCGACCGCCAGCCGCACCGTTGCCGAATCCTTGTTTCCCGGTACACCGAAAATCGGCCTGGCGCAGCGTACGGACCGCTGGAACGACAATCTCGGCAAAGAAGAAAGCGAAATCGGAATTTCCGTTCCGCTCTGGCTACCCGGTCAAAAATCAGCCCGGATAGCCGTTGCCGAGGCCGATAGCGACGAAAGT
>PHCU01000125.1 GCA_002842345.1 Betaproteobacteria bacterium HGW-Betaproteobacteria-12
AGACTTGCGAGCCCGGATACCGGCCTGCGACAACCAGCGGATGTGCCACGGGGTAGTGGCGCCGGTTATCGCAACCAGCCCTCTCCCCCGGCATTTCCTCATTCAATGCATTCCGGCATGCGGGGACGCCTGCCGGAAAGGAGAATTCCATGTATCCACGCAACACGCCGCTCGCAGCGGCCATCGCTCTCGCCCTCCTGGGTAGCGCGCACGCCCAGACCAACCCGCATCTCGAACCGGTTTTCGTCACCGCCACCCGTTTCAGCGAAAACGAGGTGCGCGTACCGGCCAACGTCAGCGTCATCAGCCGCGACGACATTCTGTCCACGCCAGCCCGCGACCTGCCCGGCGTCCTCAAGTCGCGGGCTGGCGTCAGCGTCAGTGCGCTCTACGGCAGCTTGGGACTCGACTCGACGATCGACATGCGCGGCTTCGGCGAGACGGCCGGCGCCAATACCCTGGTCCTGCTTGATGGCCAGCGCCTGAATCCCATCGACTCCGGCGCGATCTCCTGGTCGGCCGTTCCGCTCGACAGCATCGAGCGCATCGAGATCCTGCGCGGCGCCGGCACCGTGCTCTACGGCGATCGGGCAACCGGCGGCGTGGTCAACATCATCACCCGCAAGGCCGGCAAACCGGAAGCCGCGGTCACCGTCGGCGCCGGCAGCTACGACACGCGGACCATCGACGCTCATGTGGCGGCAGGCAACAGCAGCGCCTACATCAACGCCTTTGCTCACTACGCGGCCACCAACGGCTGGCGCGACAACGCCCAGTCGGACCAGATGGCATTGAGCGGCCGGGCCGGCGTGTACATCGGCCAGGGCGAGGGCTTCGTGGACTATGCGGTGTACAAGGACAGCTCGGGCTTGCCGGGCTATCTGCTCAGTGCCGATTACGCCAGCCGGCCGCGTCACTCGCGGACGCCGGACGACCGCCAGCGCCGCGACGGTTATCGCCTGCGCCCAGGCATTGCGCTGCCGCTGACCGCCAACCTGACGCTCGAAGCCGAGGCGGCGCTGGAGCACCAGGACAATCGCGCGCGCTACCTTTCCTTCGGCAGCCGGACGCAGGCCAGCCGCGACAACTGGTCGTTGACCCCGCGCCTGCGCTGGCAACATGGCCTGGGCCGGCTAGAGAGCGAGACCGTGGCCGGCATCGACTACTACTCTGGCGAGGTGGATGCGTTCTACAGCACCGCCGCCAGCCAGGGCGCCCGACAGAAAAGCGCCGGCTACTATGTCCAGAACACCACCGAGCTGACCCCGGGATTGGCCGCCACGGCCGGCCTGCGTCACCAGAAGGTCGAACAGGATGCCCGGCAGGGAGCCTTCACCAGTATTTTCGGCACACAGCCGGCCATGCGCGGCGACGGCGATCATTCGCGCAATGCCTGGGACATCGGCCTCAATTACGCCGGCCAGGGCTGGCGGCTGTACGGCAAGGTCGGCACCAGCTTCCGCTTTGCCAATACCGACGAGCTGTTCGGCTACGACCCAATGACCGGCAACCCGGTTTTTGCCGGCGACATCAAGCCGCAGCAAGGCCGGATCCAGGAACTCGGCGGCAGCCTGACACTCGGCGCCGTCAGCGGCCGAGCGGCGGTGTACCACATGCGCCTGCAGGACGAGATCGCTTACGACGGCGCCCTGTTTGCCAATGTCAACCTCGACCCGACCCGCCGCCTGGGCGCCGAAGTCGAGCTCGACTGGCGCATCCAGCCCGGCCTGCTGGCCCGGCTCAGCTACGCCTACACCGACGCCACCTTCCGCAGCGGCCCCTACGAGGACAAGCAGATCCCGCTGGTCGCGCAGGACCGGACGGCGGCCAGCCTGACTTGGGATGGCGGCACTTTCGGCAAGTACTCGGCGATCGCCAACTACACCGGCAAAAGACATTTCAGCGGCGACTATGCGAACCAGCGCAAGTTGCTCGCCGGCTACACGACTGTCGACGTCATGGCCAGCTGGAACTTCAAGCCGTGGTCGATTTCGGCCCGCCTGATCAACGCCTTTGACAAACGTTATTCATCCTATGCCGGCTATTCGACCTTCGCCGGCGATTACTATTACTACCCCGCCGACGGCCGCAACTTCCTGCTCACCGCCAGCTACCAGTTCCACTGAAATGCCCTCCAGCCGCCGCGCCCTGCTGATCCTCTCCGTGCTGTCCCTGCTGGCCCTGGCCAGCATCGGCCTGGCGCTGATGGTCGGCAGCTATCGGGTGGCGCCGGCCGATGTACTGGCGGCGCTGCTCGGCGGCGAGGCGGGCGGCGCCGAGGTGGTGTTGCAGTTGCGTCTGCCGCGGGCGCTCGCCGGCTTCGCCTGCGGCGGCCTGCTGGCACTGGCCGGGGCGCTGATGCAGGTGCTGCTCAGGAATCCGCTGGCCGACCCCTACGTGCTCGGCATTTCCGGCGGCGCCGGTGTTGGTGCCATGTTCGCCATCCTGATCGGCCTGCCGGTGCTCGGCATCGACGGGCTGGCCTTCGCCGGGGCGCTCGCCGCGATGTTCATCGTCTTCGGCCTGGCGCACGGCGATGGCAGCTGGACGCAGACCCGCCTGCTGCTGACCGGCGTCATCGTCGCCGCCGGCTGCGGCGCGCTGGTGGCGCTGATGCTCTCGGTGGCCGAGGAGCACAAGCTGCGCGGCATGTTGTTCTGGCTGATGGGCGACCTCGGGCAGAGCAGCAGCCCGTGGCCGCCGCTGCTGGCGTTGCTGGTGGCGCTGGCGGCGAGCATGCCCTTCGCCCGCGAACTGAACCTGCTGGCCCGTGGCCTGATGCAGGCGCGGGCGCTGGGCGTCGCCGTCGATCGCCTGCGCTACGCCGTCTACCTGCTGGCCTCGCTGGCCACCGCCGCCTCGGTAACGACGGCCGGCTCGATCGGTTTCGTCGGCCTGGTCGTGCCGCACCTGGTCCGGCTGGCCACCGGCAACGACCAGCGCCTGCTGCTGCCGGCCTCGGTGCTGGCTGGCGGTTCGCTGCTGGTGCTGGCCGACACCGCGGCGCGCACGATCATCGCCCCGCAGCAACTGCCGGTCGGCGTGCTGACGGCGCTGATCGGCGTGCCGGTGTTCCTGTTCCTGCTCTCGAGGCAGCCGCGATGAGCACGCCGCTGCTCGAAGCCCGGCAACTGGCCGTCGACGTCGGCGGCCGCCGCGTCGTCGACCGCCTCGATCTGGCGCTGGCCGCCGGCGAACGGCTGGCCATCCTCGGCCGCAACGGCGCCGGCAAGTCGACGCTGTTGTCGACGCTGGCCGGCCTGCGCCCGCCGGCCGCCGGGGCCATCCTGCTCGACGGCCAGGACAGCACCTTGCTGCCGCCGCGCGAGGCGGCGCTGCGCCGGGCCTGGCTCGGCCAGTTCCAGAACGATCCGTTCGGCTCGACGGTGCTGGAAACCACCCTGACCGGCCGCCACCCGCATCTCGGCCGCTGGGCCTGGGAGTCGCCGCGCGATGCCGAACTGGCACGCCAGGCGCTGGCCGCCGTCGCCCTGCAGGGCATGGAAGCCCGGCAGATCCACACGCTGTCCGGCGGCGAGCGCCAGCGCCTGGCCATCGCCACACTGTTGACCCAGGCGGCGCCGCTGTACCTGCTCGACGAGCCGCTGTCGCACCTCGACCTCAATCACCAGATGGCGGTGCTCGAACTGTTCGCCGCCACCGCCCGCGACGCGGGCGCGGGCATCGTCATGGTCTTGCACGACCCGGCGCTGGCCCACCGCTTCTGCGATCGCGCGCTGCTGCTGCATGGCGACGGCCGCACCGAAATGGGTCCGGTCGACAGCATCCTGACGGCACCGACGCTGTCCGAACTTTATGGCTACGGCCTGCGGCAGATCGACGACCGCTGCCAGCGCTGCTTCATTCCGGAGTAATCATGATTTCGCACGAACAACGCATGCAGAAGAAGAAGGCTGTGATCGATAGCCACATCGCCGCCGCCCAGGAAGAACGCGGCGTGCTGGTGGTCAATACCGGCACCGGCAAGGGCAAGTCCTCGGCCGCCTTCGGCGTCGTCGCCCGGGCTCTCGGCCACGGCCTCCAGGTCGGCGTCGTGCAGTTCGTCAAGGGCCGCTCGGATACCGGCGAGGAAGCCTTCTTCCGCCGCCAGCCGGGGGTTACCTGGCATGTCGGCGGCGAGGGCTTCACCTGGGAGACCCAGGACAAGGAGCGTGATGCCCAGGCGGCCCAGGCCGCTTGGGCGGTCGCCTGCCGCCACCTGGGCGATCCGCAGATCGGCCTGGTCGTGCTCGACGAGATGACCTACGCCTTCAAGTACGGCTGGCTCGACCTCGACATGGTCATCGCCAAGCTGCTGTCGCGCCCGCATATGCAGCACGTCATCGTCACCGGCCGTGCCGCGCCGCCGGCCCTGCGCGACGTCGCCGACACGGTCAGCGACATCGGCATGGAGAAACACGCCTTCCAGGCCGGCATCAAGGCCATGCCCGGCTTGGAATTCTGAGATCGCACCGATGAATACTTTGCGCCGACTCACTTTTGGCTGCCTGCTGCTCCTCGCCGCCACCGTCAGCGCAGAGGTGATCAAATTGCCGGCCGACGTCCAGGCCGAAGCCAAAATCTTGCGCAGCGAGCGCGATGGCTACTGGGAAAAGGTGCTAACCGTCCGCTTTGCCGAAGTGCGCCGTACGCTGTCGACCTCCGACGGCCTGCTCGAGGCCCGTGCCGCGATCAACCATGCCAGCCATCCACTGCTCTGGCAAAGCCTCGGGAAGCGCTTCATGGGCCAGGATGGGCGTGGCGGCAAGGCCTATGCCGCGCATGTCCATGCCACGACCGCCGCCGCGCTGCAGCTCGCCCGCCCGGCCGTCGCCGGCATGGCCACGGCGGCCGACATGGACAACCTGGCGGTGGTGAGCAAACACTACGGCCACCTGACGGTCAGCGTGCTGGCGACGGCCGGAGCCCGGACCAACGCCATCCGCACCGGCGTCGATGCCGGCACCTACATCGAGGGCGAACAGCCGGCCGGCACCATCAACATCCTGGTGCTGACCAACATCCGGCTCAGCGATGCGGCACTGGCTCGTAGCCTGATCACCGTCACCGAGGCCAAGACAGCGGCGCTCGAAGATCTCAAGGTGCCGAGCACCTATTCCCCGACGGTGCAGGCGACGGGCACCGGCACTGACAGCATCATTGTCGTCTCCGGCACCCAGGGTCCGCCGGCCAGCTATACCGGCGGTCACAGCCGGATCGGCGAACTGATCGGCAAGGCCAGTTACGAAGCGGTGGTCGAAGCACTGGGCAAGCAGAACGGCTTCTTCCGGCCAGGCGCCAAGCGTGTCGCGGATGCCACCGACGCACCGGCCAAGGCGCCGGGCGTCCTGCGCATCGCCTTGCTGCATCTCGACGCCGGGCCCGGCGACATCGCCGGCAACCGTGCCCGCATCGAAGCCGGCATCCAGGAAGCGATCAGCCAGGGGGCCGACTGGATCATGACGCCTGAACTCGCAGAGACCGGCTACAACTTCGCCAAACGCATCGGCACCCGTTGGATCGCACCGTTTCCCGATGCCTGGATCAACACCCTGGCAGCCATTGCCCGTGACAACCAGGTAGCGCTCTTCGTCGGCTTCGCCGAGCGCGATGCGAAGAGCGGCCTGTTCCACAACAGCGTCGCCGTCATCGACCGCGCCGGGGTTATCCAGGGCACTTACCGCAAGCAGCGCGTGCACGGCGGCGCCGAAAGCTGGTCGACTCCCGGCGCCGGCGGTCAACCTTTCTTGATCGACGAGATCCCGGTCGGTGTCCTGATCTGCGCCGACACCTACCAGCCGGAACCGGCCGCCCGCCTGCGCCAGCAGGGTGCCGCCATCCTGCTGGCCCCGACCAACTGGCCGCCGGTCGACGGCATGGGGCCGGCTGACCTCTGGGAGCGACGCAGCGCCGAAACCGGCCTGCCGCTAATCGTCAACAATCGCACCGGCCGCGAACCGGAACTCGATTTCACGACCGGCGAAAGCGTCGTCGCCGCTGGCGGCGAACGGCGCTTCGCCTTCACCGCCGAGCGGACGCGCCTGTTCTACGTCGATTGGGATCGCCAGCAAGGCTTCACGCAAGCCGTTCGCTGAGGAAATCGTATGCCCGCCTGCCCCGCCCTGCTGATTGCCGCCCCCGCCTCCGGCCAGGGCAAGACCACCGTCACCGCCGCGCTGGCCCGGCTGCATGCCCGCCAGGGGCGGCGCGTCACGGTGTTCAAGTGCGGCCCCGATTTTCTCGATCCGCAGATCCATGCCGTCGCCAGCGGCCGGCCCTGCCAGAACCTCGACCTCGGGATGTGCGGCGAGGCCGATGCGCGCTGGCGCCTGGCCCACGCCGCGGCTGATTCCGACCTGATCCTGGTCGAGGGCGTCATGGGCCTGTTCGACGGCACGCCATCGGCGGCCGATCTCGCCGAGCGCTTCGCCATTCCGGTCATGGCCCTGATCGACGCCGGCGCCATGGCCCAGACTTTCGGCGCCGTCGCCCACGGCCTGGCCAGCTACCGGCCCGGCCTGCCCTTTGCTGGCGTGCTGGCCAACCGGGTCGGCAGCCCGCGTCATACCGAGATGCTGCGCGCCAGCCTGCCGCCCGGCATGGGCTGGTTCGGAGCCCTGCCGAAAAGTGGCGACAGCCTGCCCGAACGCCATCTCGGCCTGCTCCAGGCAGCCGAGATCGACGATCTGGAGTCCCGCCTGGACAAGCTGGCCGATGCCCTGACCGCCACCGCCAGCGTCGACCTGCCGGCGCCAGTGGCCTTTACCGATGCACCGCCGCCCGCCACCGCCCCGCTGCTCGCCGGCCAGCGCCTCGCCATCGCCCGCGACGCCGCCTACGGCTTCATCTATCCGGCCAACCTGCAGACGCTGGCGGCCCTCGGCGCCGAGCTGCGCTTCTTCTCGCCGCTGGCCGGCGAGCCGCTGCCCAACTGCGATGCCGTCTGGCTGCCCGGTGGCTATCCGGAATTGCATGCTGCGGCCTTGAGCGCCAATACCGGCCTGTGGTCGGCCCTGCGCACGCACGTCGACGCCGGCAAGCCGCTGCTCGCCGAATGCGGCGGCATGATGAGCCTGTTCGAGGAAATCGTGGACAAGGCCGGCATCAGCCACCGCTGCGCCGGCCTGCTGCCCGGCCGGGCGGTGATGCAGCCGCGACTGACGGCGCTCGGCACGCAATTTGTCGACCTGCCGGAAGGTTCGGTCGCCGGGCACACCTTCCACTACTCGCGCAGCGACACGCCGCTGGCCCCGCTCTGCCGCGCCCGCACCGCCGACGGCCGGGCCGGCGAAGCGGTCTATCGGCGCCAGCGGCTGACCGCCTCCTACGTGCATCTTTACTTCCCGTCGGCGCCGGAAGCCACCGCCGCCCTGTTCAGCGGCCAAGAACTTTCCGGTTTTCTCGAAGTCTGATGAAGCGACCGATTGTTTTTTTGAGATGCCGCATCTGCGTACAATGCGCGCACAACCTTGTCTTAAGGAGACATCCATGAACAAATTCCTCGCGTTGGCAGCCGCCGTGATCATCGGCTTCACGCTGAACATCAACGACGCCGAAGCCAAGCGCCTCGGCGGTGGCGGTTCGTCCGGCATGCAGCGCTCGGCGACGCCGGCCCCCAGTAAACCGACCACCACCCAGGCCGCCCCGGCACAAACTCCGGCCGCCGCCCCGCAAGCCCAGCCGAAGCGCTCGTGGATGGGTCCGCTCGCCGGCCTCGCCGCCGGTCTCGGCCTGGCCGCGCTGGCCTCGCACCTCGGCTTTGGCGAAGGTCTGGCCAACTTCATGATGATTGCCCTGCTGGCGATGGTCGTCATCGGCGTCATCGGCTTCTTCCTGCGCAAGAAGGCGGCGGCCCAAGGGCACGGCATGCAGTACGCCGGCGCCGGCCCGAAGCTGGGCGGCCAGCCGGGCAATGTCGCCCGCCCGGACTTCACCCCGGCCGGCGGCGCTTCCTACGCTGCGGCCCCAGCTGAACACGCCACCGGCGGCAACATCCCGGCCGACTTCGACGTCGCCGGTTTCGTCCGCAACGCCAAGGTCAATTTCATCCGCCTGCAGGCCGCCAACGATGCCGGCAACCTCGACGACATCCGCGAATTCACCTCGCCGGAAATGTTCGGTGAGATCAAGCTGTCCATCGCCGAACGCCAGGGCGCCAGCCAGGAAACCGATGTCGTCCATCTCGACGCCCAGGTCATCGACGTCGCCGAGGAAACCGGCCGCTATATCGTCAGCGTGCATTTCAGCGGTCAGATCCGCGAAGAGCGTAATGGTCCGGTCGAGGCCTTCTCGGAAATCTGGCACATGAGCAAGCCGCTGGACGGCAGCCGTGGCTGGGTGATCGCCGGCATTCAGCAAGTTCAGTAAGCCGAATCAGGCAAGACGAAAAACCGGCGAGGGCGACCCGCCGGTTTTTTTACGTCCGCAACGCCAGCAACTTGCTGCCGGCGGCCTCGCTAGGTTCCACAGAAGGTCTGGTAACAGGCCGTGACCTCCGGCGGCGCCGGTTCGGCGAATTCGGCATCGGCGGCCCGCTCGTCGAACGGCTGCTCGACCACGGCCAGCAGCCGCTCGAAGGGCTGCAGATCGCCGCCATCGACGGCCGCATCCAGGGCCGCTTCGACCCGATGATTGCGCGGAATGTAGCAAGGATTGGCGCCCCGCATGGCCGCCAGGGCTGTTTCTGAACGCTCAGGCTGGCGGGTCTGCCAACGTTGCCGCCAAGCAGCGAATTCGGCAGGCGGGAAGAGACGGGAGGAAGCCTCGGTGTTCCCGCGGGCCAGGTCATACAGGGCGCGGAAAGCCTGGGTGAAATCGATGCGTCCGTGCTGGAGCAGGGTCAGGAAGTCATCTGTCAGGGCGCGATCGCCAGCAGCGTCAACCGTGTCAGCCGACAGCCCGAGTTTGGCCCGCATCACGCTCAGCCAGCAGGCGCCATGTTGTTCCGGGAAAGCATCGAGTACCTCGGTGGCGGCCGCCACGGCCCGCTCCGTATCCGCATCGATCAAGGGCAGCAGGCTCTCGGCGAGGCGGGCCAGGTTCCAGCGGGCGATGGCGGCCTGCTGGCCGTAGGCATAGCGGCCGGAAGCATCGATCGAGCTGAACACCGTGCGCGGGTGGTAGGCCTCGATGAAGGCGCACGGTCCGTAGTCGATGGTTTCACCGGAAATGGTCATGTTGTCCGTGTTCATGACCCCATGAATGAAGCCGACGCCCAGCCAGCGGGCAACCAGTTCGGCCTGCCGATCTGCTACCGCCTTGAGTAGTTCGAGATAAGGTCGGTCGGCCTCGGCCAGCTCCGGATAATGGCGACGGATGGCGTAGTCGGCCAACTTGCGGACGGCCTCCGGCCCCTGGTGGGCGGCGAAGAACTCGAAGGTGCCAACCCGTAGGTGGCTGGCCGCGACCCGGGTGAGGACGGCACCGGGCAGCGGGCGATCGCGGCGTATGGTTTCGCCGGTGCTGACGACCGCCAGGCTGCGGGTGGTGGGAATGCCCAGCGCGGCCATCGCTTCGCCGATAAGGTACTCGCGTAGCGCGGCGCCCAGTGTGCACTTGCCGTCACCGCGCCGGGAAAACGGCGTCGGACCGGAGCCCTTGAAGGCAATGTCGCGGCGCTGCCCGTGTCGATCGATGATTTCGCCCAGCAGCAGGGCCCGGCCATCGCCCAGTTGCGGCGAGAATTGCCCGAACTGGTGGCCGGCGTAGGCCTGGGCAATGGGCGTTGCGCCGACGGGCACACTATTCCCGGCCAGAATATTGATGCCCTCGGCAGCCGCCAGCGCCCCGGCATCCAGTCCCAGCTCCCGGGCCAGTCCCGCGTTCACCTTGACCAGTTGGGGTTCCGGCACCGTGGCCGGCGTCCAGGGCACGTAATAGCCCTCGAGCTCGCGAGCGTAGGTGTTGTCGAAGGTGAAGATGGCTGAGCCGGTCTCAGCTGCGGTCACAATTCCCAAAATCTGTTTCCTGAGTTCATTTGCCAAGTGTGAAAGACAACGGGGTCGGCTAATGGTTGCTTTGATCGGCGGCGGCGACGCGAGACCCTCTGCCGGACAGCGTTGATGAACGGGGTTTGTCGTGAATCCGGCGAAAAATCGTTCGCTAAAGGCCGGCCAGCAAGGGGCGTGCCGGCTACCGGCCATGCGCAACGCCCGGATGCTCCGCGCTCAAGCGCCGGTGGCCGGCCCACGGGCTTTGAGCAGGTCAAGGAAGTCGCCCGGCACCGGGAAGACGATGGTGTTGGTCTTGTCGCCGGCAATGCCAGCCAGCGTCTGCAGGTAACGCAGTTGCATGGCCTGTGGCTGGCGGGCCAGGATTTCGGCGGCCGCCAGCAGCTTCTCGGAGGCCTGCAACTCGCCTTCGGCATGGATGACCTTGGCCCGCCGCTCGCGCTCCGCCTCGGCCTGCCGGGCAATGGCGCGGACCATCGATTCGTCGATGTCGACGTGCTTGATCTCGACGTTGGACACCTTGATGCCCCAGGCGTCGGTCTGCACATCGAGCGCCTGCTGGATGTCGGCATTGAGGGTTTCGCGCTCGGCCAGCATCTCGTCCAGTTCATGCTTGCCGAGCACCGCGCGCAAGGTGGTCTGCGCCAGCTGGCTGGTGGCATTCATGAAATCCTCGACCTGCAGAATGCATTTGGCCGGATCGACGACGCGGAAATAGACCACGGCATTGACCTTGACCGAAACGTTGTCGCGTGAGATCACATCCTGGCTGGGCACGTCAAAGACCATGGTGCGCAGGTCCACGCGCACCATCTGCTGGATGCCGGGAATGATCAGGATCAGACCCGGTCCCTTGACCTTCCAGAAGCGTCCGAGCATGAAGACGATGCCGCGCTGGTATTCGCGCAGGATGCGAAAGCTCGACGCCAGCAGCGCCAGCAGCAACATCAGGGCCGTCAGGCCGCCGAATTCAAACATGATGGTTCTCCTTGCCTGTGCTCTCCAGCGCCTCAACCTCGAGCAGCAGCCCGTGCCGCCCGGTCACCCGCAAGCGCGTACCGCAAGCCAGCGGCCGGCCACTGCGCACCCGCCAGCGTTCGCCATGCACGCGCGCCCAGCCTTCCGGCGAGATGTCCTCGAGGGCCTCGCCCTCGCTGCCCGGCAAGGCCTCGCCGCCGGTGCGCACCGGCAGGCGGCGGGCGCGCAGCGCCAGACCGCCGACAGCCAGGCTGAGCGCGGCGGAAAGCCCGGCCAGCGGCAGGATCAGCGCCCAGGAAATGCCGTAGTCGGGCAGATCGGTATCGATCAGCATCACCGAGCCGAGCACGAAGGCGATGATGCCGCCCAGACCGAGAGCGCCGAAGCTGGGCAGGAAGGCCTCGGCCAGCATCATGGCGATGCCGAGGATGATCAGCGCCAGGCCGACGTAGCTGATCGGCATCAGCTGCAGGGCGAACAGCGCCAGCAGCAGGCAGATGCCGCCGACAACGCCGGGGAACAGCATGCCCGGGTTCATGAATTCGTACATCAGGCCATAGATGCCGAGGACCAGCAGCAGATAGGCCAGGCTCGGGTCGCCGATGACGGCGAGCAGGCGGCTGCGCCAGTCGGGCTCGATGCGCTGAATGGCGAGGCCGGCGGTGGCCAGTGTGAGCTCGCCGCTGGCCAGCTTTACCCGGCGCCCATCGATCTGTTTCAGCAAGTCGTTGAGATCGCCGGCCAGCACATCGACCACCTTCGCCTGCAGCGCCGCCTCGGCCGACAGGCTGACCGCCTCGCGCACGGCGCGTTCCGCCCACTCGGCATTGCGCCCGCGCAACTCGGCCAGGCCACGGATATAGGCGGCCGCATCATTGACCGCCTTGCGGCTCTTGGCATCTGGCCCGGCGGCCTCGCTTGGCTTCTCGTCCTTCTTCTCCGGCTGGCCGCCCGGCAGACCGCCACCGGGTGCCAGTTCGACCGGTGTCGCCGCGCCGAGGTTGGTGGCCGGTGCCATCGCCGCGACATGGCTGGCATAGAGGATGTAGGTGCCAGCACTGGCGGCGCGCGCGCCCTGCGGCGACACGAAGGTGGCGACCGGCACCGGCGAGGCGAGGATGGCCTTGATGATCTGGCGCATCGAGGTATCCAGCCCGCCCGGCGTATCCAGTTCGAGCACCACCAGCCGCGCCTCGGCAGCGGCCGCCCGGGCCAGGCCACGCACCACGTAATCGGCGCTGGCCGGACTGATGGCGCCGCGCACGGCAAGCACATGCGCCTCCACCGCCAGCGTCGGCGGCGCCAACAACGCCACGAGGCACAACAGCCAATGCACCGTCTTTCCCGTCAAAAGCGCCGGCCGAAGCCGTCAGGGGGACGGCGTCGGCAACGGCAGGCCGAGCCGCGCATTCGTTCGCGCTGCCGCCGGCGACCGGCACCCGCGCGCCGCGCTAGAATGGCTTCCCGTTCCTGTCGCCGCCCGCCATGTCCCGCCGCTACCCGCTGTCCTTCATCATCCTCACCGCCCTCGGCGTGCTCTGCGCCATTCCTGGTCTGCTCAGCGTTGCCGGTTTTGGCGCGCTGCTCCACCCGGTACTTGACGATCCGATGGCCGGGCTGGCCTTCATCGTCTCGGCGGTGGCGCTACTCGGCTCCGGCGCCTTCCCGCTGGTCATCGCCAAGCTGAAGGAAAACGGCTAGCCGACCTCAGAAGGCGGCAATGCCGGTCTGCGCCCGGCCGAGGATCAACGCGTGGATGTCGTGCGTGCCTTCGTAGGTATTGACGACTTCCAGATTGACGACGTGGCGGATGACGCCGAATTCGTCGGAAATACCGTTGCCACCGAGCATATCGCGGGCGGTGCGAGCGATGTCGAGAGCCTTGCCGCAGCTGTTGCGCTTCATGATCGAGGTTATCTCGACGGACGCCGTGCCGTCGTCCTTCATCCGCCCGAGGCGCAGGCAGCCCTGCAGGCCGAGAGTGATCTCCGTCTGCATGTCGGCCAGCTTCTTCTGCACCAGTTGGTTGGCGGCCAGCGGCCGGCCGAACTGCTGGCGGTCCAGCGTGTATTGGCGGGCGGTGTGCCAGCAGAATTCGGCAGCGCCGAGCGCGCCCCAGGCGATGCCGTAGCGTGCCGAATCAAGGCAGGCGAACGGCCCCTTGAGGCCGCTGACCTCGGGAAACTCGTTCTCGGCCGGGACGAACACGTCGTCCATCACGATTTCGCCGGTTATCGACGTGCGCAGCCCGACCTTGCCGTGGATGGCCGGCGCCGACAGGCCGGCCATGCCCTTCTCGAGCACGAAGCCGCGGATCCGGCCGGCGTCGTTCTTGGCCCAGACAACGAAGACGTCGGCGATCGGCGCATTGGTGATCCACATCTTGCTGCCGTTCAGGCGGTAGCCGCCGGCCACCGCGCGCGCCCGGGTTTCCATGCTGCCCGGATCGGAGCCGTGGTTCGGCTCGGTCAGGCCGAAGCAGCCGATCAGTTCGCCGCGGGCCAGGCCGGGCAGGTACTTGCGCCGCTGCGCCTCGGTGCCGAACAGGAAGATCGGCACCATGACCAGCGAGGACTGGACGCTCATCATCGAGCGATAGCCGGAATCGACGCGTTCGATCTCGCGGGCGACCAGGCCGTAGGCGACGTAGTTGAGGCCGGCGCCACCGTATTCGGGCGGAATGGTCGGGCCGAGCAGGCCGAGGGCACCCATTTCGCGGAAAATTCCTGGGTCGGTCTGCTCATGGCGGAAGGACTGTGTGACGCACGGCAGCAGCTGCTCCTGGCAGTAGGCGCGGGCCGCCTCGCGCACCTGGCGCTCTTCGCTCGTCAGCTGCGCGTCGAGCAGCAGCGGGTCTTCCCAGTTGAAGCTGGCCATCCTGTTCTCCCGAAGGCGTGATGGCCGGATTGTAAGCCGCCGCTCAAGCTTCGCGCATCACCCGCCAGAACTGGATCTTCAGCGTCACCGTGGCGCCGGCGACGATGGCCAGGAAGGTGACGATGGAACCGAGCGCCAGCGTCGAGAAGCCGGTGATGCCCTGGCCGACCGTGCAGCCGAAGGCGAGTACGCCGCCGAAACCCATCAGCGCGGCGCCGATCAGGTGGCTGGCGGTGTCCTCGACACTGACGAAACCTTCCCAGCGGAAATTGCGCGTCAGCAGCGACCAGGCCAGGGAGCCGGCGATGACGCCGAGCACCGTGGCGATGGCGAAGGTCATCGTGCGGCTAGTGTCCGACCAGAGCAGCAGCAGTTCCAGCGTGTAGGCCTGCGGCGCGACGAAGGTCAGCGACTCCATGCGCCCGCTGTTGGTGGTCAGGAAGGCTTCCTCCAGCGTCTCCGGATGTTCGGCGACATAGCCGAGGTGGCCGCTGACATACCAGGCGGCAACCACCATCAGGCCAATGCCGAGGCCGCCGAGCAGGTTGTCGAGCGTCCAGAAATCGCGCTTGAGCAGGCAGAAGGCGGTCAGGCCGCCACCGATGCCGAGCACCGCCGCCCAGAAGGCGGTTTTTGCGTCGACGCCGGCGGCCGTCAGCAGGGCCGGCACATCCTGCCCACCGGGGAAGTTGATCGCCACCGGATCGAGATAAGCAACGCGGAAGACGCCGAAGACGCCACGCATGGTCATGTAGGCGAACAGGCCGAGGACCAGGAAGACCACCACCGACTTCAGATTGCCGCCGCCGATGCGGATCAGCGTTTTCGAGCCGCAGCCGGAGGCCAGCACCATGCCGATGCCGAAGCAGAAGCCGCCGAGCAGGTAGGACAGCCAGGTGAACGACGGCGTGCGGTAGATCGATTTGTCCAGGTCGATCAGCCCGGCGGCATGCAGCGCGCCGGCGCCGAGGATGGCGACGCCGATGGCCAGCAGCCACATGCGCATGCGGCTCCACTCGCCCATATTGACGATGTCGGAGACGGCGCCCATGGTGCAGAAGTGCGTCTTCTGGCCGATGGCGCCGAAGATGAAGGAAACGGCGAAGGCCAGCCACAGGATGGTGTTGGGGGCAGCGGCGGAATCCATGGTCAGGCGCGGTACGGGGTGGGATCGGTCAGGCCGGCGGCGGCGAAGCCTTCGGCACGCAGCCGGCAGGAATCACAGACACCGCAGGCGCGGCCGAGTTCATCGGCCTGGTAGCAGGAGACGGTCAGCCCGTAATCGACGCCGAGCGCCGCGCCGGTGCGGATGATGTCGCCCTTGGAGAGGTCGATCAGCGGCGCGTGGATGGTCAGTCGGTGACCCTCGACGCCCGACTTGGTGGCCAGGTTGGCCATCTTCTCGAAGGCAGCGAGGTACTCCGGCCGGCAGTCCGGATAGCCGGAATAATCGACGGCGTTGATCCCGACGAAGATGTCGTCGCTGCCGAGCACTTCCGCCCAGGCCAGGGCCAGCGACAGCATGATGGTGTTGCGCGCCGGCACGTAGGTGACCGGGATGCCCGGCTGCACGCCGTCCACGGGGACGGCGATGGCGGTGTCGGTGAGGGCCGAGCCGCCGAACTGGGCCAGGCCGAGATTGAGGATGCGATGCTCGACGGCGCCGAGCGCCTTGACCACGCGTGCGGCCGCCTGCAGTTCGGCGCTGTGCCGCTGGCCGTAATCGAAGGACAGGCAGTAGCAGGCAAAGCCCTGGCTGCGGGCAATGGCGAGGCAGGTGGCGGAATCGAGTCCACCGGACAGGAGAACGACGGCTGGCTTCATCATGGGGCGCGAATATACCCGAAATTCGGCCCGCCTTGAGCCGGTATCTGCTTGTTCCTGCGCTACAATTTGCGCCTTTCGTCATACTCCCGGAGATCCCGATGCCGTCTCGCCTGACCGCTCTCGCCGCCGCCCTGCTGCTGGCCGGCGCTGCCCACGCCGCCGATTCGCTGAAGGTCGGGTTCGTCTCGACACTGTCCGGCCCCGGCGCCGGCCTCGGCGTCGATATCCGCGACGGCTTCAACCTGGGCATGAAGCAGCTGAACGGCAAGCTCGGCGGCCTGCCGGCCGAAGTGCTGATCGCCGACGACCAGCAGAGTCCGGATGTCGCCAAGCAGGCGGCCGACAAGTTCCTGAAGAAGGACAAGGTCGATTTCATGACCGGCATCGTCTTCTCCAACATCATGCTGGCCGTCGGCCCGGCGGTGTTCCAG
>PHCU01000126.1 GCA_002842345.1 Betaproteobacteria bacterium HGW-Betaproteobacteria-12
ACGCGTGCCGTACAGCGCCGCCACCTTGTCCACGATGGCCTGGCGCAGTTCGGGCACGCCGGCCATCGGCGGATACTGGTTGCGCCCGGCCAGCATGTGTTTGTGCATGGCGTCGAACAAGGACCGGTCGGCCTGGAAATCGGGGAAGCCCTGCGACAGGTTGACCGCCCCGCATTCGGCGGCGAGACGCGACATCACGGTGAAGATCGTGGTGCCCATGGTCGGGAAGCGGGAAGCAATATGGATCGGCGTGTGCATGGCGAGCGTGGCGAGCGGAACAGGGGGCAAATCTTGCGCCAAGGCCGGGCGGCGGACAAGCCGGGCCGGCAAAAAGGGCGTAGTATTACATCCGTTATAACAAGCATCGGAGATCGCCATGTTCGCACTGAAACTGACCCAGATCGGCAATTCGGTGGGCGTCGTGCTGCCCAAGGAAGCGCTGGCCATGCTGCATGTGGACAAGGGCGACACGGTCTATCTGGTCGAATCGCCGGAAGGCTTCTCGATGACCCCCTACGATCCGGAAGTGGCACGCCAGGTCGAGGCCGGCCGCGACTTCATGCGCGAGTACCGCGATACCTTCCACGAACTCGCCAAATAAGATGTTCACCTGGATCAACCGGCGAGCGCTGCTGCTGCTGCACGGTGAAAGCCTGGTCCTGCACGGCGGCGCCCAGGGCGTCCGCGACGAAGGCTTGCGCGACTCGGCGCTGACCCGTCCGGAAAACCTGCTCGCCTACGGCCAGCCGGACGTCTTCGACTGCGCCGCCGCCTATGCCTTCGGGCTGGCCAAGAACCATCCGTTTGTCGACGGCAACAAGCGCGCCGGTTTTCTCGGCGCCGGCATGTTTCTGCGCCTCAACGGCCACCGCCTGACCGCCAGCCAGCACGACGCCACGCTGACCATGCTCGCCCTCGCCGCCGGCGATCTCGGCGAAGCCGAATTCGCCGCCTGGCTGCGCACCCACACTGCTCCCCTGTAAACCATGAACATCGACGGCATCCCCACCCGCACCCTGCGCGCCCATCCGGAAAAGCGCGTCATCGACATCATCGACCAGGCCCGCCTGCCGCACGCCCTGCACTGGGTGCGCCTCGCCACGCTGGCCGAAGCGGCGCACGCCATCCGCGCCATGCAGGTGCGCGGCGCGCCGCTGATCGGCGCCACCGCCGCCTACGGGCTGGCCCTCGCCCTTGGTGAAGATGCCTCCAACGCCCGCCTGGACGAAGCCATCGCCGTCCTCGGCGCGACGCGGCCGACGGCGGTCAACCTGCACTGGGCGCTGGCCCGCATGCAGGCCAAACTGGTGCCGCTGATGCCAGCCATGCGCGAATGCGCCGCCTGGAACGAAGCTGCCGACATCGCCGAGGAAGACGTCGCGCAGAATGCCGCCATCGGCCAGCACGGCCTCGGCCTTTTCCGCCAGATCGCCCGCCGCGACGGCCGCGCCTTGAACATCATGACGCACTGCAATGCCGGCTGGCTGGCCACCGTCGACTGGGGCACGGCGCTGTCGCCGGTTTACGCCGCCCACGACGCCGGTCTGCCGGTGCAGGTGTGGGTCTCGGAAACGCGGCCGCGCAACCAGGGCCTGCTGACCGCCTGGGAACTGGCGCAGCACGGCGTACCGCACACCGTCATCGCCGACAACGCCGCCGGCCTGCTGATGCGCCAGGGCCGCATCGACGCCGTGATCGTCGGTGCCGACCGCATCGCCGCCAACGGCGACGTCGCCAACAAGGTCGGCACTTACCTGAAGGCCCTGGCCTGCACCGACAACGGCATTCCCTTCTACGTCGCCGCACCGCGCTCGACGCTCGATTTTGCCTGCCCGGACGGCGCCGCGATCCCGATCGAGGAACGCGATGGCGACGAGCTGCGCGTCGTGCACGGCCTCGATCCGCGCGGCCGGCCGTCGGCGCTGCTGCAACTGGCGCCGGGCGAAGCGGTCGGCAATCCGGCCTTCGACGTAACCCCGGCCCGCCTGGTTACCGCCATCATCACCGAGCGCGGCGTCTGCCCGGCCAGCCGCGACGGCCTGCTGTCGCTGTACCCGGAAGAAGCCCATGGCTGACCCGCGCGCCCAGTTGATCGCCACCGCCTGCGCGCTGCAGCCGGCCGGCCTCAATCGCGGCACCGCCGGCAATGTCAGCGTGCGCCACGGTGATGACTTCTACATCACGCCGACCGGCATGTCTTACGCCGCGCTGGTCGCCGAGGACATCCCACTGATGGCCCTGGACGGCTCGCACACCGGCCGGCGCAAGCCCTCCTCCGAATGGCGCTTTCACAGCGACCTGTATGCCGCCCGCCCGGAAGTCGGCGCCGTGCTGCACGCCCATTCGCCCTTCGCCGTCAGCCTGGCCTGCCTGCGCCGCGACATTCCGCCCTTCCATTACATGATCGCCCGCTTCGGCGGCGACACGATTCGCTGCGCCGACTACGCCATCTTCGGCTCGGCCGAACTGTCGGCCGCGGCGCTTGCGGCGATGGCCGGCCGCCAGGGCTGCCTGCTCGCCAACCACGGCCTGCTGGTCGCCGGCCGCGACCTCGACGAAGCGCTGGCCCTGGCCATCGAGCTGGAAGAACTGTGCGAGCAGTACTGGCGCGCCTGCCAGCTCGGCCAGCCGGTGCTGCTGAGCAGCGCCGAGATGGCGGCGGTGCTGGAAAAGTTCGCCAGCTACGGACAGCAATGAACGCCCACCACGACCTGACGCGCTGGGAACAGGCGCACGACTACGGCACCGGCAACGCCCGCGCCGAGCAGGGCACGCGCCTGGTGCTGTGGATCACGCTGCTGACGATGATCGTCGAGATCACCGCCGGCTGGTGGTTCAACTCGATGGCGGTGCTGGCCGACGGCTGGCACATGAGCTCACACGCGCTGGCCATCGGCCTCTCGGTGTTCGCCTACGGCGCCGCCCGGCGTTACGCCGACGACCCGCGCTTCGCCTTCGGCACCTGGAAGATCGAGATCCTCGGCGGCTACACCAGCGCCCTGTTCCTGATCGCCGTCGCCGCGCTGATGGTGTTCGGCGCCGTCGACCGGCTGCTCGAGCCGCAGCCGATCCGCTATGCCGAGGCGATGGTAGTCGCCGTGCTCGGCTTGGTCGTCAATTTCGCCTGCGCCGCCATCCTGCACCGGGCCGGCGATCATCATCACGACCATGCGCACGCGCACGGGCATGACCACGGCCACCACCACGACGACCTCAACCTGAAGGCCGCCTACATCCACGTGCTGACCGATGCGCTGACCTCGGTGCTGGCCATCGCCGCGCTGGCTGGCGGCTGGTTCTGGGGCTGGGCCTGGCTCGACCCGGCCTGCGCGCTGGTCGGTGCCGTGCTGGTGGCACTGTGGGCGAAGAACCTGCTGCGCCAGACCGGCAGCGTGCTGCTCGACCGCGAGATGGACCACCCGGTGGTCGAGGAAATCCGCGAGGTGGTCGGCGGCCTGCCAGCCGGCACGCTGCTCACCGACCTGCACGTCTGGCGCGTCGGCAACGGCGCCTACGCCTGTGCCCTGTCGCTGCTGACCCACGACGCGGCGCTGACGCCGCTGGCAGTGCGCCAGGCGCTGGCCATCCACGAAGAGATCGTGCATGTCACGGTGGAAATCCACCGCTGCGATGAGTGCCCGGACACGACTGCCTGAGCCGGCGCCGGCCGGCTCAGCGCATCTCGAAGGCTTCCTGATGAAAGCGGGTCCGGCCGCGCCATGAGCGGCGCAAGCCGTCCTTGAGCGCCGCGGCCAGGCCGGTCGGGCCGCAGAACCAGATCTCGCTGTGCCGTTCCGGCTGCAGGTCGCGCATCAGGCCATCCGCATCGAGCGTCTGCCCTTGCCGCGCACTGTGAATCTGCAGGCGGATGCCGGGCAGGCCGGCACACAGGCTTTCCAGGCGGGCGACGAACGGATCGCCGGTCCGGTCGCGCGTGCAGTAATGCAGGTCGGCCGCCGGCGCCTCGCCCGGCGCCGCCTGCAGCGATTCCAGCCAGGCCAGGAAAGGCGTCACGCCGACCCCGGCGGCGACCCAGATCTGCTGCGCCTGACGGTTCAGCCGGGCGATGTCGAAGCGGCCATACGGCCCCTCGACCTGCACCGCCTGACCGGCCTGCAGGCGGCCGGCCAGTTGCCCGGTGTAGTCGCCGAGCGCCTTGATCTGGAAAGTGACCGTGCCGTCGCCGCGATCGGCGCTGGCGATGGTGAACGGATGCGCGCCCTCGCCGGCATCGAAGGTGACGAAGGCGAACTGTCCCGGGCGATGGCCGTGCCAGCCATGCTGCAGCCGGCAGCGGACGGTGGTCAGCCCGGCCGCCGGCTGGTCGACAGCGACGATTTCGCCCACCGCCAGCCGCTTGCGGCCGATGCTGCCGAGCAGCGAACGGACGGCACCGTAGCTGCCGCCGACGAGCAGTACGGCGAGCAGCCAGCCGGCCGGCTGCTGCCAGTAGTCGAGCGGCGACAACAACGCGGCATGGAAGGCCAGCATCAGGTAGAGCACCGGCATGGCGCGGTGCAGGAAGCGCCACGGCCGATAAGGAAACTTCTTCCACAGGGCGATCAGCAGCATCGCGACGATGACGTAGAAGGCCCACTCGCCCATATCTTCGGCCAGGTCGCGCAGCGCTTCCAGCACCCCGGAGAACTTCTCCTTGGGCAACCGACCCTCGCGGCCAATCGTCGATTTGAGGACGTCGTCCGACATCTCGATCAGCCAGTGCAGGATGGCGAACAGGCCGGCCAGCAGGCCGGCCCACTTGTGCGTGCGATAGACGCGGTCCATGCCGCCGAGCGGCGCTTCGAGCCAGGTCGGGCGGGTGGCCAGCAGCATGCTGACCGACATCAGGGCGATCGACAGCAGGCCGCTCAGGTACATCGCCTCCTGGCGCAGTTGCCAGAGCGGATGGGTGGCCGCCGGCAGGACGTTGGCCGAGACGTCGATGCCCCAGACCAGGACGATGGCGGCGATGACGGAGGAAAGCAGGATGTTCATGTTGTTGTTCTCAACGAATGGCGCCGGGCGAGCGGCGGGTGCACAATTTTTCCGGCCTTACCTGACGGCCGGCGGCGGGGTCGTGCCGGTCGCCGGCAGATCGTCGCGGCAACGGCGCTTGTTGCAGTCAGCGGATCCGTCGCGCGGCCGACTGTCGCTGCTGCTGACATCGCGCTCGCGCCAGCTTCGCTCCTGGCCCCGGTCGATGACCTCGCCGCTCTGCGGATGCAGGTAGAGCTTGACCCGGGCGCCCAGGCGGTCAGTGGCCCTGACCTCGTAGCGGCCGCGCTCGCGCTCGACCTTCTCGATATCGCGATAGCCGCCAGCCTCCAGGCGTTCGAGCAGCTTCGGCAGCGGCAGCCACTGCGTCTCGGCCGCCGGCAGGCGGCGGTCGTCGGCAAAGGATGGGGCGAGCGTCACCCCGGCGGCGAGCAGGCCAGCGGCCAGGGCGACGCTGAGCAAGGCAGTTGAAATTTTCATGATGCGTTCTCCAGCAAGGTTGGTCGGCAGTGTTCAGTCGTCGTAATAGCCACGTTCGGCGTCGGCATGGCAGGCGACGCAATTGGCCCGCGTCCGGACCTCCTTGTGCCGCCATTCCCAGTCCGGCACCTTGCGATGTTCGCGCACCCATTTCGGCAGCTCGGTGATGCGCAGCGGGGCGCTGCCGGCGGCGACGCCGCGCACCAGCTTTTCGCCGCGCCGCTGGCCGCCGACATCGGCCGCATTGGCGACCAGATAGTCGGTGATCTTTGCCGCCAGTTCCGGATCGATCGAGGCGTCGTCGCCGAAGTGGTTCTGCAGATCGCCCATCATCCGTTGCCAGGAGCGGGCGGGCAGCATCGAAGGGGAGAAGGCCAGGTGGCAGCTGCCGCATTCTTCCTTGACCTGGGCATCGGCGACCGGCGGAAAGAAGTGACTGCCGCCGGCCTGGGCGCGGCTGAAGATCAGCGCCGAGAAAGCCAGGACGAGGGCGCCGAGGACGACGGGGCGAAGGGGAATAGTCATGATGGTCTCCTGTCGGTTGCGGGCTTACTGGCTGCGCATGAAACTGAGCCAGTCGCCCTTTTCGAGCGGCGTGCAGGCCCGGCCGAGGACTTCGTTGCAGTTGCGCTTGAACCATTTCTCGACCTTGGCCGGATCGGCGTAGCGGCCCGGCGTCACCGACACCGCGACCGGCTCGATGACCTTGCCGCTCAGCGTCCGGCCCGCGGCGCGCGGGTCCTTGCCGTGGCAGGAGGTGCACGCCGGCGTATCCGGCTTGCCGAGGGCGAAGGCCGTCGTGTGCATCGTCTGGCCGCGAGCCGCCGAGAACCCGGCAAAGGCCGGATCGGCCGCCTTGGCAGCGACGGCATAGGCGGCCAACTGGGCATCGAGCGGGCCGGCGACAGCGGCCAGCGGCACGAGCAGCAGCAGGGACCACAGTGGGCGGAGAAAAGGTTTTTTCATGGCGGGCATCCCGGTGATTAAGTGACGGGACGCAATTTGACAGCCTTCGCCTGAACCCAGTCTGAAGAAGGCATTCAGCTGACGTTCATCGGCTTCGCGCCACCCTGCCAGCCCCCAACGACCACCGGAACGCCATGATTTTCAAACGAATGCTATTGCCCGGGCTGCTCGCCACACTGGCCATCCATGCCCACGCGCAGGTCGCACCCAGTGAATCCTGTGCGCAGATCAGGGAACGTATCCAGGCCCAGAGCGGCCTGCTGCCCAAACCGGATACCGAACTGCTGAAAGCGATCGGCGACCGATCCGATTGCCGATTCACGACGCCGGAAGTCTGGCGTGCGGCGTTCGGCGACCGACCAACGTTGTCGGACGAGCCAGCGCCGCATCGGCGCCGGCAGCATGACGAGGATGATGACGATTGAGCGACCGGGCGGGCTATCTGCCCGGTGCCGCGCACAGGCGGCAGGCGGCCGCCCGGCGCCTTACAGCTCGTCGCCGCTGCGCCCTGGCTTGATCGCTCCTCGGGTTGATTAACGGTGGCGGAAATTTATCCGGCGCGGCGGCGGCGCCGAAGCAAGAAAATATGCTGAGCTTACGAGCATCGCCGGAGCGCCGGAAATTCAGCTGGCGTTCATCGCGGGCGGCGTAAAACATCAATCAGGGAAAGGCAAAACGGTCGCGAATCATGGCCGGCAAGCCGCCCACGTGACATCATTCTGATCGTGAAGGAGTCCATCATGTCGCAACGCAAATTGCTGCTCAGTCTGCTCGCCGCCGGTCTGCTGCTCGGTAGCGGCAGCGCCCTGGCCGCTGACAAGGCCGACGAACCGGTTTTCGGCAGCCAGCTGATGACCCAGCAGGAACGCAACGAACACCGCACGCGCATGATGTCGGCAAAGACGGCCGACGAGCGCGAAGCCGTCCGCGCCAAACATCATCAACAGATGCTCGAACGCGCCCGCCAGCAAGGGGTGACGCTGCCCGAGACGCCGCCCGCCCAAGGTGCCGGGCGCGGCATGGGCCCCGGCCCTGGTGGCGGCCGCGGCATGGGTCCGGGCGGCGGCATGGGCGCCGGCATGGGCGGCGGGCAAGGTCCCGGCCGCCAGCCGTAAGCGGCAGCGCCACGGATGACTAGAACCCGCCCGCTTGGTCGCCCGGTCGTGCTGCTGCTCGCTGCCCTGGCTGGCCCGGCCGTCGGCGACGAGCGGCGCGATCACGAGCAGGCGCGCGCGGCGCTGGCCGCCGGCCAGATCCTGCCGCTGCGTACGGTGCTCGAGCGCATCCGCCCGGACTTTCCCGGCGAAGCGCTGGAAGTCGAACTGGAACAGGAATCCGGGCGCTGGGTGTACAAGGTCAAGGTGCTGCGCGCCGATGGCGGCGTCAGCAAGTTGCGGCTCGATGCGCGCGACGCCTCGCTGCTGGGCGTCGGCGGTCATGGGCGCGGGCGCGGCTACGGCGGCCGACGCGGGGAGCGTGACTGATGCGCATCCTGGTCGTCGAGGATGAACCGACGCTGTGCGCCCAGCTGTGCCGCAGCCTGGAAGCCGCCGGCTATGCCGTCGATGCCGCGGGCAATGGCCGCGATGCCGAGCATCTCGGGGCCGAGGAGCCGTTCGATGCGGTGGTGCTCGATCTCGGCCTGCCGATCGTCGATGGCCTGACCGTGCTCAAGCGCTGGCGTGCCGCCGGCCACAACATGCCGGTACTGATCCTGACCGCCCGCGGCGAATGGCATGAGCGGGTCGCCGGCATCGATGCCGGCGCCGACGATTACCTGGTCAAACCCTTCCACATGGAGGAGTTGCAGGCCCGGTTGCGCGCCCTGATCCGCCGGGCCGGCGGCCAAGCGGCCAACGAACTGGTCTGCGGCCCGCTGGTGCTCGATACGCGCAGCGCCCGGGTGCATGTCGACGGCCAGCCGCTGACCCTGACCAGCCACGAATTCCGCGTCCTCGCCTACCTGCTGCACCGGCGCGACCAGGTCGTCTCGCGCAGCGAACTGTCGGAACACATCTATGCCCACGACAGCGACCGCGACTCGAACACCATCGAGGTCTTCGTCGGCCGCCTGCGCAAGAAGCTGCCCGCCGACATGATCGAGACGGTGCGCGGCCTCGGCTACCGGCTGCGCGACCCGGCATGAGCGGCGGCCGATCGTCGCTCCGGCTGCGCCTGCTGCTCGGCACGCTGGTCTGGATCCTGGGCAGCATCGGCCTCACCGGCTGGCTGCTGAACAGCCTGTTCAGCCAGCACCTGACCGACCAGTTCCACGCCGAACTGCAAACCCACCTGAACCAGCTGGCGGCCAACCTGGAGTTCGACGCCACCGGCCAGGCGATCATCACCAATCCGCTCAGCGACCCGCGGCTGGTCCGCCCCTTGTCCGGACTGTACTGGCAGGTCGACCGGATTGGCGACGGCACGCGGCCGACGGCCATCGCCGTGCTGCGTTCGCGCTCGCTGTGGGACCAGGAACTGGTCGTCGCGAACGACCGCCTGAGCGACGGCGAGCGCCACGAACACCGCGTCGCCGGACCGAACGGCAAGCCGTTGCGGCTGATCGAACAAGTCCTGCGCCCGGCCGGCCAGCCGGAACAGACGGCCCGCCTGATCGTCGCCGCCGACGAGGAACTGCTGGCCGGCCCGCTGCAACGTTTCCGCGGCATGCTGCTGACTGCCCTCGGCCTGCTCGCCGCCGGCCTGGTCGGCGCGGCGATCGTCCAGGTGCGCGGCGGCCTGCGCCCGCTCAACCGCCTGCGCGACGAACTGGGGCAGCTGCGCGACGGCCGCCTGGCCAACCTGGGCGGCCACTACCCGTCGGAAGTGCAGCCGGTGGTCGACGAGCTGAACGCCGTGCTGGCGCGCAATGCCGAGTTCGTCGAGCGGGCGCGCAGCCAGGCCGGCAACCTGGCGCATGCGGTCAAGACGCCGCTGAGCGTGATGGCCAACGCCGCTGCCAGCGAAGCCGGGCCGCTGGCCGAGCTGGTCGGCAGCCAGGTGGTACTCGCCCGGCAACAGATCGACCATCACCTGGCCCGCGCCCGCGCCGCCGCCGCGGCCCAGCTGAGCGGCCAGCGCTGCCAGTTGCGCCCGGCGGTCGACGGGCTGCTGCGCGTCATGCAGCGGCTGTGTGCCGGCCGCGACCTGCAGATCGCCGTCGCCAGCTGTCCGGCGCCACTGGTCTTTCGCGGCGAAGCCCAGGACCTGCAGGAGATGCTGGGCAATCTGCTGGATAATGCCGGCAAGTGGGCGGCCCGGCGGATCGCGGTCAGCGCCGCGGCGGTCGGCAACGAACTGTGCATCGATGTCGATGACGACGGTCCCGGCATCGCCGCCGGCCAGCGGGCCGAGCTGCTGCAGCGGGGAACGCGCGGCGACGAACAGGTACCCGGTTCGGGCCTCGGCCTGGCCATCGTCGACGATCTGGCACGCCTTTACGGCGGCCGCCTGGAACTGCTCGCGGCGCCGCTCGGCGGCCTGCGCGCCCGGCTATGGCTGCCGGCCGGCCGGGAAACGGAAATTTCAGAGGGGGAAGAATCACCATGCAGCAAAGTCACTGGAGGAAACGCGCCGCTGGCGCCCTGATCACCATCCTGCTCGGCCTGGGTATGCTGCCGGCCGCCGCCGATGGCCTGCCGCCGACGCTGAACCACCGCTGGCTGCAGAACCTGCGCGAGGGCAAGGTCAAACTCGAAGGCGACCATTCGGCGGTCGAAGCCTTGATCCTGCAGCGCGATATCCCGATTCCCTACGACTACATCGCGACGCTGATGCGCACGCCGAATGCCTTCGGCCAGGGGCCGGCCTGCATCGTCTGCCATTCCTCGGCCAATCCGGCGCACAGCTATCGCGGCCTCAACCTGTCCACCTGCGATGGCCTGCGCGCCGGTTCGCGCGAGGCGCCGTCGCGGCCGCTCTTCGCCCCTGGGCAGAAATCAGCCGGCAAGAGCATCCTCGGCCGCCGCCTACGCAACAACCGGATGCCGCTCGGCGTAAATTTTGCCGTATCCACCGATACCCCGGCCTACGCCACGGTGCGCCGCTGGATCGCCGACGGCGCGCCGAACGACGCCCGCTTCAACCAGGACGTGCTGCCGCTGTTCAGCCGCGACAACGTCTTCGCCCCCGGCACCCCGGCGTGCACCACCTGCCACATGTCCAACCAGGAGCCGCCGAGCTTCCACGAACTCGACCTGTCCAGCTACGAAGGCATCATGCTCGGCGCCGACTCGGTGGCCAAGGGCGTCAATAACGCGACCAAGGTGGTTATTCCCGGCCAGCCCGAGGCCAGCGGCCTGTTCCAGCACCTGGTCGAGGACCGCATGCCGCCCGGCATCTCGCCGACGGAAGACCGCGATCACCCGAATACCCTGATCCTGCTGCGCTGGATCGAGCAGGGCGCGCGCTGCAATTGATCGACCGGCGACGCTTTCTCGGCGGCACCCTGGCCCTGGGTCTGGCACCGCTGACCGGCGCCGGCGCGACCTCCGGCCTGGAGGTGACCGGCCGCTGGCCCACCGGCAACCGCCGCCTGGCCCCGCCCAGCCTGGTCGACGGCCAGGTGCTGTATGCCGGCGACGCGACCCTCGGCCGGCTCGATCCGGCCCGGGCGCAGCCGCTGTGGTCGACGCCGCATCGCCTGCCCGGCGCCGCCGTCTTCCGCCCGCGGGGCGATGGCGACCGGGTTATCGCCGGCAGCCTGGGCCAGTTGGCCGCCTGGCGCCCCGGCATCGACGCGGCCCGGTGGCGATACACGGCGCAAACGCAGATCGGCACGCCCTGCCTGGCTGGCAATCAGCTGTATTTCGGCGACGGTCACGAACTGCTGGCCTTCGATGCCAATAGCGGCGCGATCCACTGGCGCTTCGCCGCCATCGCCGACACGCGGATCAGCTACGCCCCGGTACTCGCCGGCGCGACGCTGTTCGTCGGCCCCGGCGACGGCCGGCTCTATGCGTTGGACCGCGCCGACGGCCAGCCGCGCTGGGTCGTCGAACGCATGGCCGAATGGCAATACCTGCGCCAGCTGCTGCTCAGCGGTGACGTGCTGGTCGCCGGCGGCTACAAGGAGAAGCTGTACGGCCTCAACCTGGTCGACGGCCGCCAGCGCTGGACCTTCAGCGCCGGCAATTTCATCAATTCGCAGCATGTTGCCGATGGTGTCGCCTACCTGTGGTCGCCGACCGGCTGGCTGTACGCGATCGACACGGACTCCGGCGCCGTACGCTGGCGCCAGCGGACCAGCGACTACCGCGGCGGCGCTGCCGACTGGGCGGCGGTGCTGGCCGAACTGGTGACGGCCGACGGCAAGTTGTACGCCCTCGACCTGGCCAGCGTGCTGCACGTGCTGGCCGTGGACAACGGCGCGGAGATTGCCCGCGTCAGGCTGCCGGAAGCGGTGCAGCCCTGGCTGCTGCCGCTGCCCGGCGGCGAACTGCTGTTCGGCAGCCGGGATGGCGTGCTGTTCGCTGCCCGGCTTAGTGGGTGAACCAGCTGACCACCGGCACCACGGCGACACCGGCGCCAATCAGCAGGCTCTGCTGGACGAAGCTCTCGCGCTGCCGGTGCAGCAGCGGGAAGATGTCGGCCAGGGCGACGTAGATGAAGCTGGAGGCGGCGACGACCAGCACGTAGGGCAGGATGAAATCGGCTGCCGACAGTGCGAAGAAGCCGAGTGCGCCGCCGAGCAGCGAGCTGAGGCTGGAGCCGGCGTTGGCAATGAAGGCCTTGGTGTTGCTCCAGCCGGCGTTGCGCAGCAGCACGAAGTCGCCCATTTCCTGCGGCACCTCGTGGGCGATGATGGCCACCGTCGTGGTCACGCCGAGCATCGGGTCGGCGATGAAG
>PHCU01000295.1 GCA_002842345.1 Betaproteobacteria bacterium HGW-Betaproteobacteria-12
GCGCTTTGATGGCAATGCCGCAGTTCTCCTCAACAACAAGCTCGAGCCGATCGGCACGCGCATCTTTGGCCCGGTGACCCGCGAACTGCGTACCGAGCGCTTCATGAAGATCGTGTCCCTGGCTCCTGAAGTGCTGTAAGGAAAGCGTGATGGAAAAAATTCGCAAGGGCGACGAAGTCGTCGTCATTACCGGCAAGGACAAGGGCAAGCGCGGTACCGTGTTGCGCCGCGTCGACGAAGAGCATGTGCTCGTCGAAGGTGTCAATCGTGCCAAGAAGCACGTCAAGCCGAATCCCATGAAGGGTGTGGCCGGCGGTATCGTCGACAAAGACATGCCGATTCATCTCTCCAATGTTGCGCTGTTCAATTCGGCGACCAAGAAGGCTGATCGCGTCGGCTTCAAGGTTCTCGAAGACGGTTGCAAGGTTCGCGTGTTCAAGTCGAACGGCGAACTGGTGAACGCATAAGGGGCAGTCATGGCGCGTTTGCAGCAGTTTTACAAGGAAGCCGTCGTCCCCGAGCTGTCTAAGCAGTTCGGTTACAAGTCGGTCATGGAAGTGCCGCGTATCACCAAGATCACTCTGAATATGGGTGTCGGTGAGGCGGTTGCTGACAAGAAGGTTCTCGAGAACGCCGTTGGCGACATGCAGAAGATTGCTGGCCAGAAGCCGGTGACCACGAAAGCTCGCAAGTCGATTGCCGGTTTCAAGATTCGTGACGGCTACCCGATTGGTTGCATGGTCACCCTGCGCGGTCCGCGCATGTTCGAATTCCTCGATCGTCTCGTTACCGTGGCCCTGCCGCGCGTGCGCGACTTCCGTGGTATCTCCGGCAAGGGTTTTGACGGCCAGGGCAACTACAACATGGGTGTCAAAGAGCAGATCATTTTCCCGGAAATCGAGTACGACAAGATCGATGCTCTGCGGGGTATGAACATCAGCATCACCACGACCGCGAAGACCGATGCGGAGGCGAAAGCCCTGCTCGCCGCGTTCAAGTTTCCGTTCAAGAATTGAGGCAATCATGGCAAAACTTGCTCTGATCAACCGTGAAGAAAAGCGTCGCAAGATGGTCGCTCAGTACGCCAAGAAGCGTGCTGCTCTGGAGGCTATCTACAACGATGTCAGCCTCTCCGAGCAGGAGCGTTACGACGCCCGTCTGAAGCTGCAGGCTCTGCCACGCAACTCCAGCCCGTCCCGCCTGCGCAATCGCTGCCAGCTGACCGGCCGTCCGCGTGGTGTTTTCCGTAAATTCGGTCTGTGCCGCAACAAGATCCGTGAACTTGCCTTTGCCGGCGAGATCCCGGGCATTGTTAAAGCCAGCTGGTAAGAGGAGATTCAGAAATGGCTATGAGCGATCCGATCGCGGACATGCTGACCCGCATCCGCAACGCCCAGCTCGCCGAAAAGGCGTCTGTCTCCATGCCGTCGTCCAAGCTAAAGGTGGCTATCGCCGCTGTGCTCAAGGACGAAGGTTACGTCGAAGATTTCGCTGTCCGTGATGGCGAAGGCAAGCCGACACTCGATATCGCGCTCAAGTATTACGCCGGTCGTCCGGTCATCGAGCGCATCGAACGTGTGTCCAAGCCTGGTCTGCGCATCTACAAGGGCTGCGACGATATTCCTCGCGTTATGAACGGTCTGGGTGTCGCCATTGTGTCGACCCCGAAGGGCGTCATGACTGATCGCAAGGCTCGCGCCAGCAAGGTCGGCGGCGAAGTCCTCTGCATCGTGGCGTAAGGGAGAAATCAATGT
>PHCU01000296.1 GCA_002842345.1 Betaproteobacteria bacterium HGW-Betaproteobacteria-12
CATCAGCTGGATGTAGTCGATGACCAGCAGGCCGAGCTTGCCGCCGTACTGGCGCGCCAGACGCCGGGCGCGGGCACGCAGGTTGGCCGGGCTGAGGCCGCCGGTCTCGTCGATGTAGATCGGGGCTTCGTGCAGCTTGCCTAGAGCGAACGAGAGTTTCGACCACTCGTCATCGTTCATCCGGCCGGTACGCAGGCTCTGCGAATTGAGTCGACCGATCGAAGCGAGCATCCGCATCGCCAGTTGGGCGCCGCCCATTTCCATCGAGAAGATGCCGACCGGCAAACCGGAATCGACCGCCACGTTCTCGGCGATATTCAGGGCAAAGGCCGTTTTGCCCATCGATGGACGGCCGGCTACGATGATCAGGTCGCCCGGCTGGAACCCAGAGGTCTTCTGATCGAGATCGATGAAACCGGTGGGCACGCCGGTGATGTCCGACGGATTGTCGCGGTCGTGCAGTTCCTGGATGCGCTCGACGACCTGGGTCAGCAGCGGATTGATGTGCACGAAGCCTTCGTTGTGGCCGGCGCCGGCTTCGGCGATCTTGAAGATCTTCGACTCGGCTTCGTCGAGCAGGGTCTCGGCGTCACGGCCGAGCGGATTCAGCGCGTCGGAGGCGATTTCGTCGGCGGTCGCCACCAACTGGCGCAGCACCGAACGCTCGCGAACGATCTCGGCGTAGCGCTTGATGTTGGCCGCCGACGGCGTATTCGCCGCAAGTTCACCGAGATAGGCCAGGCCGCCGGTCTGCTCGCCCTCGCCGGCGGCATCGAGCGCCTCGGCGACAGTAACTACGTCGGCCGGCTTGGCCCGTTCGAGCAGGCTGCGGATCTGCCGAAAGATACGCCGGTGCTCGTCACGGTAGAAATCCGTATCGACAATCATGTCGCCCATGCGGTCCCAAGCCTGATTGTCGAGCAGCAGGCCGCCCAGAATGGACTGCTCAGCTTCGATCGAATGCGGCGGGACGCGCAAGTGGTCCAGGGTCGAATCGGTGATGCGGGGTTTCTGCGGGCGCTGGTTCATGGGCGGCAGTTTAAAGTAAAAAGGCCCCGCGTCAGCGAGGCCTTTTGGCGGGAAGCGGAGCCGAAATTACTCGGCAGCGACGACCACAGTGATGTTGGCCAGCACGTCGGTGTGCAGGGCAACGTCGAGCGGGAATTCGCCGATCGCCTTGAGCGGGCCTTCCGGCATGCGGATGGCCGACTTGTCGACGTCGAAACCAGCAGCCTTCAGCGCGTCGGCGATGTCGGCGTTACCGACGGAACCGAACAGGCGACCATCCATACCGGCCTTGCGGGCAACGGTAACGGAGACACCGGCCATCTTGTCGGCGACGCCTTGAGCGGCAGCCAGCTTTTCAGCGGCGATCTTTTCCAGATCGGCACGACGCGCTTCGAACTCGGCCATGGCAGCCGGCGTGGCACGCTTGGCCATGCGCTTCGGGATCAGGAAGTTGCGGGCGTAGCCATCCTTGACCTTGACGACTTCGCCGAGGTTACCGAGGTTAACCACCTTCTCGAGCAGAATGATTTGCATGTTTCGTCTCCTCGATGATTATTGATGGTTGTCGGTGTACGGCAGCAGGGCCAGGAAGCGGGCGCGCTTGATGGCGGTGCCCAGCTGGCGCTGATAGCCGGCCTTGGTGCCGGTCAGACGAGCCGGCATGATCTTGGCGTTTTCCTGGATGAATTCCTTCAGGACATCCACATCCTTGTAGTCGATCTGTTCGACCTTTTCAGCGGTG
>PHCU01000127.1 GCA_002842345.1 Betaproteobacteria bacterium HGW-Betaproteobacteria-12
GTCGCACATCATTTCCTCGAAGATGCCGCGCAGGCTGCGCGCGCCGGCCTTGTACTCGATCGCCAGGTCGGCGATCTGGCGGAAGACCTCGGGGGCGATCCGCAGCTCGACGCCGTCGGCCCGCAGCATGGCAGCGAACTGCCGGGCGATGGCGTTCTTCGGCTCGGTCATGATGCGCATCAGCATTTCCTGGGTCAGGTCGTGCAGGCGGCTGACGATCGGCAGGCGGCCGGCGAATTCGGGGATCAGGCCGAATTCCAGCAGGTCGGTCGGCTTGATGCGGGCGTTCAGGCGTTCGAGGATCTGCCGGTCGTCGCCGCCGCCAGCCGTCGAGATGAAGCCGAAGCCGTGCGTCCGGTCGAGGATCTGCTCGAGGCCGACGAAGGCGCCGCCGCAGATGAACAGGATTTGCGTGGTATCGATGTGGCGGCCGTCGCGCAGACGCACCGGCGCCCCTTCCATGATCTTCAGCAGGGCATGCTGGACGCTCTCGCCGGAACTGGCGCGGGTCGGGCCGCTGGCTTTCAGCTTGTCGATTTCGTCGATGAAGACGATGCCGCGCTGGGCCCGCTCAAGATCGCCGTCGGCGCGGTCGAGCAGGCGGTGCAGGATGGCTTCGATCTCGTCGCCGACGAATTGCGTCTGGGCCAGCGAGGTGGCGTCGGCGGTGACGAAGGGCAGCTCGAGGATGCGCGCCAGGGTCTCGCAGAGCAGGGTCTTGCCGGTGCCGGTCGGACCGATCAGCAGGATGTTGCTTTTGCTCAGTTCGACGCTGTCGACGGTACTCGCCGCCTGGCGGCGGAAGTGGGTGTAGATGGCGACGGCCAGCGTCTTCTTGGCCGCGTCCTGGCCGATCACATGTTCGGACAGGCGGGCGACGATCTCGCTGGGCTTGAGCAGGCTGGGCATCGGGGCGTCCTCGTGGCGGAATGCCCGATGCTAGCCCCGGTGGCGGCTCGGGTAAAGCCGGCACTCGGAATCCGATCAGCTGTCGGGTTTCATTACACCAGAAGCCGGTGGTTACGGAATCCACTTTGGGTGTCGCGGCAACTGCTTGTTGTTAAATGATATTTGTCGAGTATGGTAAATGGCATCTAACTTGCTTTCCTCGCTGCGACAATTTTTATCTATCGTGAGTAAAACCCTATGCAACCCAAACACTGCTTCGCTTTGCTCTGCACCTCGTTACTTCTCATCACGGGTAATGCCAATGCCAGCCTGATCCAGCTCGATTTCACCGCTGCCATGAACTGGGGCGCCGTCTCCGGTCCTCTTTCGATCAGCGCTGATGCCGTACTGATCCAGCAGCAGACGACCGGCGTGACCAGTTCGCCCTTCACCATCGCCGGCTCCTTCGTCATCGATACCCAAGCGCCGGCCGTGCCCGGTGGCAGCGGCTTTTGGTCGTCGGACGCCTTCAATCGGGTTGCCATCGAGGTCGGCAGCAAGCAGTTCGTCTGGGAAAACAGGCCCGGCTACACCAGCGACCGCTACGGCATCACCCTGAGCAATTCTGACAGCTCGGACTGGGTCCGCACCGGCAGCCGCTCCGGGCCTTATTCCGGTGGTATCGACAGCTACGAATACCCGGAGATTCTGCCGCAGTCGGTGGCAGCGGGCGCCTATCGCATTTCGCTGCACTCCCTGGTTTTCGATCTGATGGCGCCCGGGTTGCTGTCCTCGGACATCCTTGCCGACCAGGCCTTCGACTGGGGCAGCATCGATCTGAATGCGGCCTTGCTCAACAGCCTGTCCCTGCAATTTGTCGCCCATACCGGCGAGGTGTCCCTGCGCGAGAACGAACGGCTGGCGCAGAACGCCTCCGGCCGATTCACCAGCTTCGCCTTGCACAATCTGCCCGAAAGCAGCAACTCCGGCCCGAACGCAGTGCCCGAGCCCGCCACGCTGGCCCTGCTGCCGCTCGGCCTCGCAATGCTTGGCGGTCTGGTCTGGCGCCGACGGCGCAGCGAATCCTGATCGCGCATGATCCGAATGCAGGACAAAAAAACGGGAGCCGCAGCTCCCGTTTTTTCTGGCCGACGCTCAGCCCTTTTCGGGAAGAACGATATTGACTTCGAGCACTTCGTAATTGCCCTGCTTCTCCAGCGAAACGCGGATGTCCTCGGTGTTCACCTTGACGTACTTGGAGATCACGGCGATCAGCTCGCGTTGCAGGTCGGGCAGGAAATTGGCCGTGCTGGAGCCGCCGTCGCGTTCGTGGGCGATGATCAGTTGCAGGCGTTCCTTGGCGACCTGGGCGGTTTTTGGCGGGTTGCCGAAGAGTTTCTGGAGCCAGGACATGTCACTTGCCTCCGAACAGGCGCTTCAGCAGGCCCGGTTTGACGTAATCGACGAAGCGCAGCGGCTTGTCTTCGCCGAGGAAGCGGGTGATGACGTCGTGGTAGGCCTCGGCGGCGTCGGTGTCCTTCTGGTGGATGACCGGCGAGCCCTGATTGGAGGCCTGCAACACTTCCTCGGATTCCGGAATGACGCCGATGATCGGCACCCGCAGGATTTCCTGGATGTCCTTGTACGACAGCATTTCGCCGGCCTCGACGCGGGTTGGGTTGTAGCGCGTGATCAGCAGGTGCTCCTTGACCGGTTCGCGGCCTTCGATGGCGCGGCGCGACTTGGCCTGCAGGATGCCGAGAATGCGGTCGGAGTCGCGCACCGAGGAGACTTCCGGGTTGGTCACGACCAGCGCCTCGTCGGCAAAGGTCAGGGCCATCACGGCACCGGATTCGATACCGGCCGGCGAGTCGCAGACGATGTAGTCGAAGCCCTGGTGTTCCAGTTCCTTGATCACCTTTTCGACGCCCTCTTCGGTCAGTGCGTCCTTGTCACGCGTCTGCGACGCCGGCAGCACGTAGAGATTGTCGGCATGCTTGTCCTTGATCAGCGCCTGGGTCAGCGTCGCTTCGCCATTGATGACATTGATCAGGTCATAGACGACGCGGCGCTCGCAGCCCATGATCAGGTCGAGGTTACGCAGGCCGACGTCGAAGTCGATGACGGCCGTCTTGAAGCCGCGCTGCGCGAGGCCGGTGGAAAAGCTGGCGCTGGTGGTGGTCTTGCCGACCCCGCCTTTGCCGGATGTAACGACGACGATTCTGGTCACGGTGAGTTCTCGCTGGGAAGTTATTGGATTGGGATTATTTTACCGGAGCGCCAGGGCGGCGACGTTCAAGCGCAGGTCGGCATCGTCGCCGACCAGGGAGATGGTCGCCGGCTGGCGGGCCAGTTCGGCCGGGACGCCGGCCTCGAAAGTGCGGTACAGGCCAGCCACGGAGACCAGTTCGGCCTCCAGGCTGGTGGTGAAGATACGCGCTGTCCTGTCGCCGCTGGCGCCGGCCAGGGCGCGGCCGCGCAGCGGGGCGTAGACATGGATGTTGCCGTCGGCGATGACTTCGGCGCCGGCGCTGACCATGGCGGTGACGATCAGGTCGCTGCCCTTGGCGTAGAAGCGCTGGCCGGAACGCAGCGGCTTGTCGAGGGTGACGGTACGCGGCGGCGGTTCCGGCGTCGGCGCCGCTGCCGGGGCGGGCGCCGTGGCAACGGGGGCGGGCGCCGGTACCGGTTCGGCAGCCGGTTTGGCGCGCGCCGGGCGGCTCAGGGCATCGGCGCCGACTTCCGGCAGGCCGGCCGCCGCAGCGTCGGCCGCCAGAGTCGGCGGCAGGCCACGCGTGGCGATGGCGGTCAGTCCGGAGCCGCGCAGCAAATCACGCAGGGCGGCCCAGTCGACATGCTCCGCCAGGGTTACGGCCGGGCTGAAATCGAGCACGGCCAGCTCGTTCTCGAAGAAGTCCGGGCTGTTGCCGGTGAGTTCGCCGAGGGCGGCGTGCAGGGCAACTGGGTCGGCGCTGCGTAGTTGCGTCTGGATGATCTTGAGCGTCGTGCCCTTGAACTGGATCGGTGAGTCTTTTGCCATGCTCGCTGCGTGTGTTGCGAAGCCGGCGATTATCCCACAGGGCGTTGCCGGAAACGGAATCGCCGCAGCGCTGCGGGCGGTGGCCCGCTGGTGCGCTGCGCCGGCCGTCCGGCGGTCGCGCCGTCGTACAATACGCGCCCAACAATTTTTCCCGCCGGCCCCATGTTCGAATTCCTGCTCTCCCCTGAAATCTGGATCGCCTTTCTGACGCTGACCGCGCTGGAGCTGGTGCTCGGCATCGACAACATCATCTTCATCTCGATCCTGGTCGATAAATTGCCCAAGGAGCAGCAGGAGACGGCGCGCAAGATCGGCCTGTTCCTCGCCATGTTCATGCGCATCGGCCTGCTGCTGGTCCTCTCCTGGATCGTCGGCCTGACCGAGCCGGTGCTGACGCTGTTCGGTTACGGCATTTCCGGGCGCGACATCATCCTGATCGCCGGCGGCCTGTTCCTGATCTGGAAGAGTACCGGCGAGGTGCACCAGCTGCTCGAAGGCGAGGAGGGCAGCGAGTCGCGCAAGGTGGCGTCGAGCTTCGCCGGCGTCATTGCCCAGATCATCGTCATCGACCTGGTCTTCTCGCTCGACTCGATCATCACCGCTGTCGGCATGGTCAGCCAGGTCGGCGTGATGATCGCCGCGGTGGTCGCCTCGGTCGGCCTGATGATGCTGTTCGCCCGCTCGATCGGCGAGTTCGTCTCCAGCCACCCGACGATCAAGATGCTGGCGCTGTCCTTCCTGGTTGTTGTCGGCGTCGTGCTGATCGCCGACGGTTTCGGCCACCACGTGCCGAAGGGCTACATCTACTTCGCCATGGCCTTCTCGGTTGGCGTCGAGATGCTCAACATCCGCATGCGCAAGAAGGCGGTCAAGCCGGTCGACCTGCGCGAGCCTTACGCCCGCGAGCAGGAATCGGCCTGACGGTACCGGGCCGCTCCCGGCCGGCGGCGGTGCCCCGCCGGGTGCCGCTGGGGATGATTCAAAGGGAGTAAAATCGCGTTTTTTTGGCTGCCGGCGACTTCGTCGCCCGGCCGCCATCTCCTGCAGGAACCGACCCCATGCTCCAGAAGCTCCCCACTTTCGCCGGCATTCAAGGCCCCGTCGTCACCATCGTCCTCGACGGCTATGGGCTGCCGAAATCCGACGCCGGCAGCGCCATCGCCGCCGCCCGCAAGCCGACGCTCGACCGCCTGTTCGCGCACTACCCGAACATCCGCCTGCAGGCGCACGGCACGGCGGTCGGCATGCCGTCGGACGACGATATGGGTAATTCGGAAGTCGGTCACAACGCCATCGGCGCCGGTCAGGTCTATAGCCAGGGCGCGGCGCTGGTCGCCGGCGCCATCGCCTCCGGCGCCATCTGGCAGGGCCAGGCCTGGCGCGAGATCGTCGCCGCTGCCAAGAGTGGCCGTGGGGTGATTCATTTCATCGGCCTGTTTTCCGACGGCAATGTGCATAGCCATATCGATCACCTGAAGGCGATGGTCGTCCAGGCCAAGGCCGAAGGCGTGCCGACGGTGCGTATTCATGCCCTGCTCGACGGCCGGGACGTGCCGGAAACCAGCGCCTTGGAGTACGTGGTGCCGTTCGAAGCCTTCCTCGCCGAGCTGTCGACCGGCGGCTTCGATGCCCGCATCGCGTCCGGCGGCGGTCGCCAGTACATCACCATGGACCGCTACGACGCTAACTGGGGGATGGTCGAAAAGGGCTGGCACGTGCATGTGCTCGGCGAAGGGCCGCAGTTCGCCAACGCCACGGCCGCGGTCGAGGGGCTGCGTGCGGCGCACTCCGGCACCATCGACCAGGATCTGCCGGAATTCGTCATCGCCGAGGGCGGCCAGCCGATCGGCGCTGTCGAGGACGGCGATGCGGTGGTCTTCTTCAACTTCCGCGGCGACCGCGCCATCGAGATCAGCCGCGCCTTCGAAGAGGCGGAGTTCAGCAAGTTCGACCGCGTCCGCACGCCCAAGGTCACCTACGCCGGCATGCTGCAGTACGACGGCGACCTCAAGTTGCCGGCCCGCTTCCTGGTCGCCCCGCCGGCGATCCGCAACACCACCGGCGAGTGGTTCAGCCAGAGCGGCATCACCCAGTTCGCCTGCTCGGAGACGCAGAAGTTCGGCCACGTCACCTATTTCTGGAACGGCAACCGCTCCGGCAAGTTCGCCGGCGAGACCTGGCAGGAAGTGCCGAGCGACGTTGTGCCCTTCGAGCAGCGGCCGTGGATGAAGGCGGCCGAGATCGCCGATGCGATGATCGCGGCGCTGCAGTCCGGTCAGTACCGGACCCTGCGCTGCAATTTCGCCAATGGCGACATGGTCGGCCATACCGGCAATTTCCGCGCCGCGACGATGGCCATCGAGGCCGTCGACCTGTCGCTGGCCCGTGTGCTGGCGGCCGTCGACGCGGCCGGCGGCGTGGCGCTGATCACCGCCGACCACGGCAATGCCGACGAGATGTACGAACTGGACAAGAAGACCAAGGCGCCGGCGCAGAACCCGGACGGCTCGTTCAAGGCGAAGACGGCGCACACGCTGAACCCGGTGCCGCTAATCCTCTACGACAACGTTTCCGGCGGCAAGCTGGGGCTGAAGCAGACGGACAAGGCCGGGCTGTCGAATCTGGCCGCGACCACCGCTAACCTGCTCGGCCTGGAAAAACACGCTGCCTGGGACGACAGCCTGCTCGACATCCGTTGAGCCGGCGGGGCCTGAAGGGGCGTGTCGGCTACGCGCCGAGCGGCCCGGCGTGACGCCGGCTCGCCGGCGATCAGCGAACAGCCTGCCGACAGCTGGCGATTTTTAGCCGGCTTCGCCGCGCCGGCAGGGCGGCTCCGCTTCGGCCAGCGGCCGGGCGTGCAACTGACGCAGGCCGATGCCGTGTGCCCGGCCCATGCGCAGCCATTTGAGCGGCGCCAGCCAGCGAAACAGGAAGGCCGGTACCAGTGGGCGGGCCATGTCCTGGCTGGCCTCCGGCGAAATTCCGTGGCCGGCCGCCAGGTCGCTGGCCGCCCGGCGCAGGGCGCGGATCTGGGCGCGGGCACGCAGACGGACGCGGTGCAGCGGTAGACCGTGGATGATTTCGCCGGCGCCCATGGCCAGGCCGCCGGCCCAGGTCAGCTCGCTGGCATGGGCGAAGGCGCGCAGGAGGCGCAGGGCGCTGCGGTTATGCGCTGCCTCGGGAAAACCGCAGTTGAGCAGGCCGACGACCTGGCGCAAGGGCTGGCGCTGGTGTTGCAGATGTTCCGCCAGTTGTTCCAGCGCGCGGGTGACCAGTGCCGGCAGGCCGTCCACATAGAGCGGTGCGGCGATGATCAGCAGCTCGCTGCCGGCCAGTTCGGCGAGGGCGTTATCGGCCCGACGCCCGGCCTTGACGAAGCTGATCGCGTAGACGAAACGGCTGGCAATGCCAGCCCGTTCCAGGTCGGCGGCCAGGGCGCGGGCCAGCGCTTCGGAGGTGCTGCTGCCTTTCGGCCGGGCGCTGCCGATCAGGATGCTGGCTGTGCGCGGAGGGATTCCGCAGGCGCGCTGGTCGGGCCGGCAGGCGCCGGCCAGGGCGTCCGGCTCGAGCCGTGGCAGCGGCTCGCCCGGCCCGCCGGTCAAGCCGGCGCGGACGGCCATGGCGACGCGCTGTTGCCCGTCGGCATCGTCCGGGGCGACCAACAGGCTGCGAAACCACGGCGTCTGCAGGTTGATCGCGTTGCCGCCGGCCAGTTCGGCGAACAGGCTGCTGGTCTCGGCGTCCGGCTGTTCGGCCTGGCCGATGAAGAGCATTGCCGGATAGCGTGCGTAGCGGCGCCGGTGGCGGGTCATGCCGGCCTGTTCGTGGAAGAAGGCATCGGTCAGCGGGATCAGCCGGTCGACCAGTTTCTTCAGCGGCGAGGCGTAGCCGCCGAAGACCACCGGGGTCAGGAAGACGACCAGGCTGGCGTCGTGGATGGCTTGCGTGATTTCCGGCGCCGCATCGCGCGTCCGGCAGCGGCCGGGGGTTTGGGTCCAGCATGCGAAATCGCCCAGGCAGGGGGCGATCGGCAGGTCGGCCAGGGCGAAGTGAGCGACGTCGGCGCCAAGTGCCTGGCCGGCCTCGGCGATGCTGCGGACGGTGGCCGTGGCGCCGTAACTGCCGTCGAGAATGAGCAATTTCATGCTTGTCTGCCTCCCGCTGTCCGCCGTGGCTGGATAAATGCCAAAGGCATTGAAGCCGCCGAGTATCGACGACTCGGTCGCGGGCGGTCAATGCCGATCGGATTTTTGGCTAGTTTTCCTGGGTCAGTTGCCGGCGGTAATGCAGCGGTGCCATGCCCGTCCAGTCGACAAAGGCCCGGTAGAACGCCGAGGGGTCGGCGTAACCGAGGTCGGCGGCGATCTGGGCGATCGAATCCTTGCTCTTGGTCAGCCGGGCCAGTGCCATGTCGCGGCGCAGCGCGTCCTTGATGGCGCGAAAGCTCGAGCCTTCGTCTTCCAGCCGGCGATGAACGGTGCGCGGCGACAGGTGCAGATGGGTGGCGATCGCGTCCAGGCTGGGCGTCGCCGGCAAGGCGGCGCGCAGCAGGTCGCGGACGCGGCTGACCATTTCGCGGTCGCGCCGGTAGAGCGTCGTCAGCTTGCCCGGGGCGCCTTCGAGAAAGGCGGTCAGCGCCGCCTCGTCGCGGCGCACGGGCAGCTCGAGCAGGTTGGCGTTGAAGCTGGCGAGCAGCGTGCCGGTGCCGCCCGGTACGGTCGGCGCGAAGCGCGAATCCTCGGTGAAAATCAGGGCGTAGTCGGCCGCATGCGGCGGCCGGCGATAGGGAAAGATCACGCTGTCCAGCGCCAGGCCGCGTCCGGCCAGCCAGCAGGCCAGACCGTGCAGCAGGCGCAGCAGCCATTCGAAGGCAAAGACGCGGCCGGGGTCGTCCGGCTGCTCGGCCAGTTTGTGCGCTTCGGCGATGACCAGTTCGGCCCGGCCGTGCGCCCGGCGGACGCTGACCACCAGGTCGGGCAGCACGATGTGCAGGAAGCGGCTGGCCCGCTGCAGGGCTTCGGCCAGCGTCGGCGCACTGAGGCAGCCGCGGCAGAGGAACTCGAAACTGCCGGGGCGCATCGGCTGGGTGAACAGACCGAAGGCCTCATCGTCCAGTTCGCGGTTGATGCGGTTGTAAAGGGCGGCATAGCGCTCGATCGGAATCCGGCTGGCGGTGTCTGCAATGTCGATGCCGGTGGCGGCGAGCAGTGGTGCCGCATTTCTGTTGTGGCGCGCCAGCCCGGCCAGCATGCCGGTAACAAAGCCCATGGCAACAGTGGCTTGGCGTCGCCGCGCCGAATTCGGGTTGGTGCGATGCAGCATTCCTGCCCTTTCCTGATGGTCTGCCCAGGCACTGTAGCATCTTGGCGGAATTTGCACGATTGTCGTCAAGCGCAGCAATGGCCGAGCCGGAAAAGGGGCATACCATGGTGGCCACTTCCCGATATTGCTGAGGCAGGCACCATGACCGACCTTTCCGTTGCCAAGAAACTTTCCCCGTACAAGCCGAAGAACAAGGTGCGCTTCGTCACCGCCGCCTCGCTGTTCGACGGCCACGACGCCTCGATCAACATCATGCGTCGCATCCTGCAGTCGACCGGCTCGGAGGTGATCCACCTCGGCCACAACCGCTCGGTGCAGGAAATCGTCAATGCGGCGCTGCAGGAAGACGCTCAGGGCATCTGCATCACCTCCTACCAGGGCGGCCATGTCGAATTTTTCAAGTACATGATCGATCTGCTGAAGGCCAACGGCGGCGAGAACATCAAGGTCTTCGGCGGCGGCGGCGGCGTCATCGTGCCGTCCGAGATCAAGGAACTGCACGCTTACGGCGTCAGCCGCATCTACGCGCCGGAAGACGGCGTGCACATGGGTCTGCAGGGCATGATCAACGAGGTCGTGCAGAACGCCGACTACGATGTCGCCGACGCCGGCGTGCCGGGCGTCGAACAGGTGCTGGCCGGCCTCAAGGCCGGCGACAAGCGCCTGCTGGCGCGGGTCATCACGCTGCTCGAGAACGGCTCGGCGCCGGCGCTGAAGGAGCCGTTGCTCAAGGCCGCCGCCGAACTGAGCGTGCCGGTGCTCGGCATCACCGGCACCGGCGGCGCCGGCAAGTCGTCGCTGACCGACGAGATCGTCCGCCGCTTCCGCCTCGACCAGGGCGACACGGTGAAGATCGGCATCGTCTCCATCGACCCGTCGCGCAAGCGCACCGGCGGCGCGCTGCTGGGCGACCGCATCCGGATGAACGCCATCGAGCATCCGAATATCTTCATGCGCTCGCTGGCCACCCGCGATACCGGCAGCGAAATCTCCGCCGCGCTGCCGGAAGTCATCGCCGCCTGCCAGCTGGCCGGCTTCGACCTGGTGGTAGTGGAAACCTCCGGTATCGGCCAGGGCAATGCCGCCATCGTGCCCTTCGTCGATCTGTCGTTGTACGTGATGACGCCGGAGTTCGGCGCCGCTTCGCAGCTGGAGAAGATCGACATGCTCGACTTCGCCGATTTCGTCGCTATCAACAAGTTCGACCGCAAGGGCGCCGAGGATGCGCTGCGCGACGTGCGCAAGCAGTACCAGCGCAACCGCGAAGCCTTTACCACGCCGACCGACGACATGCCGGTCTACGGCACCCAGGCCGCCCGCTTCAACGACGACGGCGTCACCGCCTTGTACCAGGCGCTGGTGCCGGCGCTGACCGACAAGGGCCTGAAACTCCAGCCGGGCAAGCTGCCGCTGGTCACCGTCAAGCAGTCGTCCAGCCAGCGCGCCATCGTCCCGGCCCAGCGCGTCCGCTACCTGGCCGAAATCGCCGACAGCGTGCGTGGCTACCATGCGCACACCGAGGAACAGGTGAAGATTGCCCGTGAGCGCCAGTCGCTGCGCATTTCCGCCGGCATCTTCAAGGGCTGCGACAAGCCGACCGCCGACTTCGAGGAACTGCAGTCCTTCAAGGACAGCCAGCAGGATCCGAAGGCGAAGAAGCTGCTCGACATGTGGCCGCAGACCGTCGAAGCCTATGCCGGCGACGAATACGTGGTGAAGATCCGCGACAAGGAAATCCGCACCCAGCTGACCAGCCAGTCGCTGTCCGGCACCAAGATCCGCAAGGTGATCCTGCCCAAGTACAGCGACGACGGCGAGATCCTGCGCTTCCTGATGAAGGAAAACGTCCCCGGCTCCTTCCCGTACACCGCCGGTGTCTTCGCCTTCAAGCGCGAAGGCGAGGACCCGACCCGGATGTTCGCCGGCGAAGGCGACGCCTTCCGCACCAACCGCCGCTTCAAGCGCGTCTCCGAAGGCATGCCGGCGCACCGCCTGTCCACCGCCTTCGACTCGGTGACGCTGTACGGCTGCGATCCCGACGAGCGCCCGGACATCTACGGCAAGATCGGCAACTCCGGCGTCTCGATCGCCACGCTCGACGACATGAAGGTGCTCTACGACGGTTTCGACCTGGTCTGCCCGACCACTTCGGTGTCGATGACCATCAACGGCCCGGCGCCGATCATCCTGGCCTGCTATTTCAACACCGCGATCGACCAGCAGCTGGCCAAGTTCAAGGCCGACAACGGCCGCCAGCCGACCGAGGACGAAGCCGAGAAGATCCGCGAATGGGTCTTGAAGACCGTGCGCGGCACCGTCCAGGCCGACATCCTGAAGGAAGACCAGGGTCAGAACACCTGCATCTTCTCGACCGAGTTCGCGCTGAAGATGATGGGCGACATCCAGGAGTTCTTCGTCCATAACCAGGTGCAGAATTTCTACTCGGTGTCGATCTCCGGCTACCACATAGCCGAAGCCGGCGCCAACCCGATCAGCCAGCTGGCCTTCACGCTGTCGAACGGCTTCACCTATGTCGAGTCGTATCTGGCGCGCGGCATGCATATCGACGACTTCGCGCCCAACCTGTCCTTCTTCTTCAGCAACGGCATGGACCCGGAATACTCGGTGATCGGCCGCGTCGCCCGCCGCATCTGGGCGATCGCCATGAAGAACAAGTACGGTGCCAACGAGCGCAGCCAGAAGCTGAAGTACCACATCCAGACCTCCGGCCGCTCGCTACACGCCCAGGAAATGGACTTCAACGACATCCGTACGACGCTGCAGGCGCTGATCGCCATCTACGACAACTGCAACTCGCTGCACACCAACGCCTACGACGAAGCGATCACGACGCCGACCGAGGAATCCGTGCGCCGGGCCATGGCCATCCAGCTGATCATCAACCGCGAATGGGGCGTCGCCAAGAACGAGAACCCGAACCAGGGCGCCTTCGTCATCGACGAACTGACCGACCTC
>PHCU01000297.1 GCA_002842345.1 Betaproteobacteria bacterium HGW-Betaproteobacteria-12
GTGCTGTCAGGGAACGAGATCCAACGGTGAGCTAAGCATGTAGGGCCGGAGACGTAGGGCTTTCGGACGGGGGTTCAACTCCCCCCACCTCCACCAATATTGAAACCCCAACCGTTCTCGGTTGGGGTTTTTTCTTGCCTGATCGCGCCAGTTCCCGCGTGTTCTTGGGGGTTCCTGCGGAAGCCTGCGGACTTCGTCGGTCAGCCTTTCAGCCCGTTCCGGGCCACATTCCACTCTCTCCTGGCCATTCCTCGCTCCGGCCTCGCTCCCTGGAACCGGCCCGAAGTCCGCAAAGGCCCGAATTCCGATCCTTACATATCAACGAGTTACGCGCTGACGAATCAAGCGGTTGGATTGCAGCATTGGTCAGGGAAGCGATTAGATGCGGCTGGAAAATGAGGAGAACCTTCCCAGACTTGGTCCAGGGTCATGAAAGCGCCAGCACCAAGGAGCGCAGCAGTCTGATTTAGATTTCGATCTGCTATCCGGCCCCATGCAGTTTGAATCCGGTCCTGGATGCTCGGATGCGTAGCGGATTCGCTCCATCTTCCCCGTCCGATAACCGTCATGCCGAACAAAGCAAAAAAGATCCCGGTCTGCCGCTTCTGTGCCACCAGGGTCTCGCTCTCCCCTTGCGATTGGGAGTACTGATGGATGCCATCCAAAATGAATGCGGTCGCGAAGTCGTCACAAGCCAACTCTTCAGCACGCAGAGCATCTGCATTGACATCCTCAATGGTCGAGGTTCCTTCTTGCTGAAACTGGATGTGTCGAGCCTCGTGCAGCAGGGCCCATGCAGTTGCGAACACAGCTAGTTCGGACGCTGCTCTGGCCTGAACATCTTCGCCTCGGTCGACGAACTGCCCTGGCTCCGGGACACCTGGCGGCAGTTGGACTGTCGTCGGATCATCTGCGTTAAGTATGGCGGCGACGGAATCCAAGAGGCAGTGAAGCCGGGTCAGGTCAGTGCCTCCCTCTGCACAGACACGAAAGCTCTCCCATGCGGAGAACGTTGCGACCCAGAATGCACGGAGAGCGCGATGATTAAACCGAACGTCCCGATATGCACCGGCGTCCATGACGAATAATCCGTCACGTCCGTGGTCCGGGAGCAAGTTGAATCGCAACTGATACTGGCTCCAGAGACAAGCCAGTTCCTGTTCGCGTTCAGGCACGGCGCCAAGAAACAGATTGCGAACTGCCGCCTGAATCTCGTCGTCGTTTCTTGGTTGTGTTGGAACTGCGTGCATCCCGCGTCTGTTTCTCGATAGTCGAACTGACAGACATTTTGCGGCTCATCCGCGCAGCAATCAAAAGAAAATCCGCGCCCGCTGCTCATCCCACAGCGCCGGCGGATCAATCGCCAGATCGAACAACGTGATGTGGTTCGGCAGTGCGTCGTCCAGGATGGCCGCTACGATGTCGGGCGCCAACGTGGTCAGGTTGACCATGCGGCTGACGTAACTGTTGTCGATCCCCTCCCGCGTGGCGATCTCCTTCAAGGACTTCGCCTCTCCTGATTCCAGCATCGCCAGCCAGCGGTAGCCCCTGGCCAGCGCCAGTTGGATGGAGGTCGGTGCTACGTCCCACGGTCTGACCGGGGCGGTTTCGCCGTTTGGCAAGGTGACCAGCTTGCGGCCGCTGCGCCGTTTGATCTGGATCGGCACGGACAGGGTCAGCCTGCCGTCGCTGGTCTGAAGAATGTCCGGCTCGCCGGTTTTCTGGATGCGGATGTCGCTCATGCCA
>PHCU01000128.1 GCA_002842345.1 Betaproteobacteria bacterium HGW-Betaproteobacteria-12
CAAGCTGCACCGCAACAGCCAGTCCCTCGAAAATGCTATGCGCTTTACCAGACAGTTGCTGACACCTTGAATCATTGAACATCCGACCACAGGCCGCATTCTGTTGCGGTCGTTTTTTTACCCGAAACAATAGACGACCGGTCTAATTTTAGACAACTACCAACCAGGAGACTCACCATGACTTCCCTGTTCGACCCCATCCAAGTCGGCGATATCGCCCTCGCCAACCGCATCGTCATGGCGCCGCTGACGCGTAACCGCGCCATCGACGGCAATGTCGCCGGCCCGCTGACCGTCGAGTATTACCGCCAGCGCGCCACGGCCGGCCTGATCATTGCCGAGGCCAGCCAGATCAGCCCGATGGCCCAGGGCTACATCGCCACCCCGGGCATCCACAGCCCGGAACAGATCGCCGGTTGGCGCCAGGTGACCGATGCCGTGCATGCCGCCGGCGGCAAGATCGTGCTGCAGTTGTGGCACGTCGGGCGCATTTCGCACACGTCGCTGCTGCCGGATGGTGCGGCGCCGGTGTCGTCGACCGACAAGGTCGCCGAGGCCTCGACCTTTACCAGCGACGGCTTTGTCCCGGTGTCCACGCCGCGTGCCCTGCGCGACGATGAAATCCCCGGCCTCATCGAGGATTACCGCCGCGCCGCGCGCAACGCCATCGACGCTGGCTTTGATGGCGTCGAGCTGCATGCCGCCAATACCTACCTGATCGAGCAGTTCCTGCGTGACAGCGTCAATGACCGCAGCGGCCCTTACGGCGGCAGCATCGCCAACCGCACCCGCCTGCTGCTTGAAGTCGTCGAGGCGATTACCAAGGAAATCGGCGCCGGCCGCACCGGCATCCGCCTGAGCCCAATGACGACATTCACGGCACCGCTCGACAGCGATCCGCAGGCGCTCTACGGCTATGTCGTCGAGCAGCTCGCACCGTTCGGCCTGGCCTATCTGCACGTGATTGAGGGCGAAACCGGCGGCACGCGGGCGCCCGAGGGCAAGGCTTTCGACTACGAAGCCCTGCATCGCGCTTTCCCCGGTGCCTGGATGCTCAACAATGGCTACTCGCGTGAGTTGGCCATCGAGAATGTCGCGGCGGGCAAGGCAAACCTGGTCGCCTTCGGCCGGCCGTTCATCAGCACGCCGGACCTTGTCCGTCGCCTGAAGGACAACCTGCCGCTCAACGAACTGCAGGCCGACAAGCTCTATGGCGGTGGGGCCGAGGGTTACACCGACTATCCGGCGCTGGCTGCCTGATCTTCAATTGACCCGCGCTCCGCCCGGCCAACCGCCGGTCGGGGCCGTTTTTCCCGGAAATTTCATGTCTGAATACCGCCGCTGGCTGCCCGGGTTGGCCCTGATCGTCCTCTCGCTGACCTGGGGCTACACCTGGGTGCTCGCCAAGCAAGGTCTGGCCTATGCGCCGCCCTTCGCCTTTGCCGCCGAACGTTGCGTCGGCGCCGCACTGGCGCTGATCATCGCGGTCAAGCTGAGCGGGCGTTCGCTGAAGCTCGTCGCCCCGCGCCAGACCATCGCCATCGGTCTGGCCCAGGTCGCTGGCTTCATGATCTTCCAGACCTGGGCGCTGGTTGAAGGCGGCCCCGGCAAGACGGCGGTACTCATCTTCACCATGCCGATCTGGACGCTCCTGCTCGCCTGGCCGATCCTCGGCGAGCGCGTGCGCGGCAAGCAGTGGCTGGCCGCGGCGAGCACGCTGGGCGGACTCATCCTCATCATTGAACCGTGGGACATGCACGCCAGCCTGTTCAGCAAGTTCCTTGGCCTCATGGCGGCGTTGTGCTGGGCGACCGGGACCATTCTGATCAAGCGTCTGCGCAGCAAAACGCCGGTCGACCTGCTGACCCTGACCACCTGGCAGATGATCATCGGCGCCGTGCCGCTCATCCTGCTCGCCCTTATCGTGCCGGAACACCCGACTCAATGGAGCGGCAGCTATATCGGCATCCTCGTCTTCATGTCCATCATCAGCACCGCCATGTGCTGGTGGCTGTGGATCTACATTCTCGACCGCGTGCCGGCCTGGGAGGCCAGCCTGTCGGTGCTCGGGACGCCTGTGGTAGCCATTCTTTCGTCGCGCCTGATCTTCGGCGAGGCCTTCAAAACCAGTGAAATCGCCGGCATTGCACTGATCGGCAGCGGCCTGGCCCTGCTTTCCCTGCTTGGCTGGGCAGCGAGCCGGCGCAATCCGGCAAAACAAATTCAGGAGGCAACATGAACACCCTGCGCGACACGAAACTCTCGATGCTCGACCTCGTTGCCATCCGCGAAGGCGGCACGACGGCCGAGGCGCTGGCCATCGCCCGCGATACGGCACGCCATGTCGAGAAGCTAGGCTTCACCCGCTACTGGCTGGCCGAACACCACAATATGCCGGGTATCGCCAGTTCGGCCACAGCCGTTCTGGTCGGCTACATTGCCGGAGCGACCAGCCACATCCGCGTCGGCTCGGGCGGCATCATGCTGCCCAACCATGCGCCGCTGGTGGTTGCCGAAGCCTTCGGCACGCTGGCCGAGATCTATCCGGGGCGGATCGATCTCGGTCTCGGCCGCGCCCCGGGAACCGACCAGCAGACGATGCGGGCGCTGCGCCGCGACCGCATCGAAACGGAAGCGGATTTCCCGCGGGCGGTCAGCGAGCTGCAGCAACTGCTCGGACCCCGTTTGCCGGAACAGAAAGTGCTCGCCGTGCCCGGGAATGGGACCGAAGTGCCGATCTGGCTGCTTGGTTCAAGCCTGTTCTCGGCCCGCCTGGCGGCCGAGCGCGGCCTGCCCTACTCCTTCGCCTCGCATTTCGCGCCGGCCATGCTGTTGCCGGCAATCGACATCTATCGGCGCAATTTCCGCCCTTCGGCCAGACTCGACCAGCCTTACGTGATGATCGGCGTGCCGGTCATTGCCGCGCCAACCGACGACGAAGCGGAGTTCCTGGCCAGCAGCACCTACCAGCGCGTCCTTGGCATCCTGCGTGGCGACCGTCGCTGCCTGCCTGCGCCAGTCGCTGACTTCCTGACGGGCCTGCATCCGCAGGAACGCTCCGCCGTCGCGGACTTCCTCGGCGCTGCCGTCATTGGCGGGCCGGATACCTTGTGTGCCGGCCTCAACGCTTTGAAGCAAGCGACCGAGGCCAACGAGATTATCGTGGTCAGCGATATCTTCGATCCAGCGCTGCGCCTGCGCTCGCTTGAAATCACTGCGGGCGTGTTCGCGGAGTAAGTATCCCTCGGCAGAGCCAGGGGCTTTATTTGGTGAGCCGCTCAAAGCGGCTATCTGGGGTCGCTAACGTAGCCCCTGTATTTGGGTGCCTCCTACCGATAGCCATCCAACGCCGGGCTCAGTTGGTCCAGTCGCTTATCTTCATGCTTTTGATTGCGGATGTACTCACGGATGGGCGCGTCCGGAATTTTGTGTAAAGCTGCCGCTGAGCGCCGCTCCGCTGAATGGCAGCGTCGGGCGAACAGTTCGCATTCAAAACTTGCCTTGAGCGGTCGTAGCAGTCCGAAACCCGCCGTTGGCGCTCAAGACTAGCGAAAGGCCGGATTGGCCGACGAGCTGAAGTTGGCTCGGCTTCCCTGCCCTAGCCCGTTTGACATTATCGCCCTACAGTCAGGATGTCGACCTTATGCAAAGCTCCCCATAAGGCCGAATGTAGCCCCAACGATTATGGAGCGCGGCGGGTTTCACACCGCCTTGGAAGGCGCTGCCGCCAAGGGAATTGCAACGGAGCGATGACGTCAAACCGGCTCGCTGGTCAGGAAAAACACGAAACTGGACGCCGGTCGGTGCCGTGACACTCAATCCCGAACGCGATTGCATCGTCAACGTGCATTCGGAAAACCAGCATATCCAGCCGTTGACTGCATGACCGAGGCGACAATTACCTTGACGTGCGCCGCAAGTTCTGCTTAGACAACAACAAGATCAACCACTGAGGCACCAATGATATGGCTTGGTAGTTTTGGTTTCTATCGGTCGCTCATATCGGCACTGCCTCGGCAACCGCTATAGCGCGAAATTTCTCAGGTAACGCCCTCGGTGTGACTACATCCACTGGCACCCCGAGTAATTGCAGCAGTTCGTGTCGGATCGCGCCGATGTCTAACAGCGTCGTTTCCGGAGTTGGATCGATAAGGATATCCAAATCGCTACTCTCTGTGTCATCGCCATGCATAACAGAGCCAAAAACGCGCGCATTACAAGCGCGGTGGCCTTCCACAATGCGCCGGATGTCTTCCCGGTGAGAGGCCAGTGCAAGAGAAGGCTTCATTTCTCGGTTATCCGCGAAGAACTGGTTGCAACAATCTGTTGGGCAAGTCGCCCAAGTCGTCTGCGGCTATTTTCTCAATGATTGCTTTAGTCTGCAAACGGCGCTACCAAGTATACCCGCCGCCCAGTCAGCAGAAGCGGTGAACGACAGCTTTTTCGATCTAACGAACTTTGCTTCGACAGAAAAACTATGTAGAGATTGTGCGACGGTTTCCTCCCTGACAATTTCCGGTGAAAAGCTTTCAAAAACGTAACGAGAGGGTCAGCGTCCTGTTGGTATCAGATTCCTAAGATGGCATCACGGTTGGACGAAATGAGTCCGACACGATTAACCCGACGTCACTAGGAGAGAACCATGAAAACGAAATTTTCCCAACTGGCCCTGATGGCTGCGATCAGTGTCGCTGCTGCCGGAACGGCATACGCCCATGAAGACTACTCGGAAGGAGCCGCCCTTCACTGGGTAGGACACATTTCGGAGACCAAGGGCGCGTCAACTGCCAATCCACAGGCTCCGTTTGGTTACGCGGCCACGAAAAATGCCGCCCGCGAGGTTTCGCTGGCTAGCGGTAGCAAGAATCTGAACGTCACGCGCCTGGAGACCGTCAAGATCATTGTCGGTGGCAAGAGCGTCGTCTGGACCTTTGATACGCTCGGCACTACGCCGTTTCCCCTATCCAAGATTGTATCCGGCGCTGACGGCATCACCGTCTATGTGACCGAAAACCCTGTCTATCAGGGCGGCTGATAAACCTGACCGATGAGTGACGGAATTGTCACTCGTCGGTTGGCAAATTGTCAGGATCAACACCCTAATATGCAAAATGCAGTACAACTTCTAAGGAGACTGAAATGCTGAAAAAAATGCTGATGGTTGCCCTGATGAGCGCAATTTCGGTGACCGCTTTTGCATCCGATGCGGCTCGCGCTGCTGCAAAGCAAGTGATTGAGCTGAAGGATGGTTCAACGGTCTACATCTTCAAAGATGGAAAAATGGGCATGGAAGACAAATATGGTCGTGCCATGCGCATGAAGAAAGATACCGTGATGGAAGCCAAGGATGGTCAGAAGATCATCATGCACGGCGACGAAGTCATGCGCCTCGACAACCTGCTGCACGAAGGGCATCGCGGCGGTTGATTTTCCGCATCACGCCAATTCGACGGCTCCTTTGGGGGCCGTTTTCATTTTGAAGTGCCGCTCAAGCATCGCCTTCAGTTCCAGGCTCCATTGGGCGTGATCTCTGGATTGACCTTGCTTGTATAGCATCGGAGCAATTTTCCGGAAGACGGCATAGATCGCCGGATCGAAATGCTGGCCTGCTTCCCGTTCCATGATGCCCAGTGTCTCTTCAAATGACAACGCTGGTTTGTATGGGCGAACTGAGGTCAACGCATCGAATACGTCGACCAGGGCGAAGATTCTTGCGGCAAGCGGTATCTCCTCGCCAGAGAGTCGATCCGGATAGCCTTTCCCGTCGAAGCGTTCGTGATGATGCCGGATGGTCTTCGCCGCACCGATCAGCCAGGGATTACCCGCGATGATCTCGGTGCCCAGCACGGCGTGGGTCTGCATGACTTGGAATTCTTCGCTGGTCAGCCGTCCCGGTTTCAACAAAATCTGATCCGGAATACCGATTTTTCCAACGTCATGCAAAAAGGCGCCCAGCACCAATTCCGTAATGGTTTCCTGGCCAATGCCCGCCGCTTCAGCAAGTGTGACTGCATAGCAGGTCACCCGGTAGTTATGGGCATCGGTATCGGCGTCACGCTTGGCGATGGCGTTTCCAAGTGATCGCAGCAATGAGAGATTGGCTTCCAGCAGTCGAGACGACAATGCCAGCGTGCGGCCCAACAGTCCCGACATCAATGGGTAAAGTAATAAGGCCGCGAAGAATACGGATATTGAGGCCGTCAGCGCAGCCCCGCGAATTTGCTGTTTTCTCTCTTGCAGAGCGGTTTGGGACACCAGGCTGACGCCCTCAACATAACCGGCAAGGCGACCATTATTGGTAGTCATAGGCAAAATGACCTGGACCAGTTCTTGGCCCTCAACCGGAATTCGTTTGCTATGGCTGCCAGGAGGTGTCGGCCAAGGATGGCGTTGTTGTCGGGCGGTCTCTTTCAACGACTCTGGCAGCGGCCGCCACGCATCGAACAGGATCTCGGCGTTAGGCCCGAAAACCCGCACGCCGACGAACTCATCGTTGAGCAACTGCGAAATTCCGGGATGTTCATCACCTTGCTCACCACTGATCGCGACTTGCATGGCGGGCGACGCGAAGTGCCTGACCCCTGCAACAGCGCGCTCAAGGGTGCGCTGCTCGACGCGATACGACTCAACCCAATGAGCAAGCCCCCCCGCCAAGCTGCTAACCAGCAACGCACCGATACCAAGACGTCGTGCCAACATTCGACGTAATTGCTGGGGTGTTTCGGGGATCTCAGTGGTCTTCATTTCAAATTCTGTAGCAATTCGATGAAGTCCTTGAAGTGAGCGCTGACCCAGTCTAGGGAAAATTTGTACATCAGTGAGTTTTCGGAAAATTTCTCCCGCTTGACATCCATTTCCACCGTATTGCCATCGGCTGCGGCTTGATACGGCACATGGTACTTCAGCGGGAACGGTGGTGCTTGCGTTCCCCCTGATAGACGGCTATTAAAGGTAGTTGCCAACGATAGGGATGCCGCCGTGCTCTTGACGACTTGAGCGGCCTCGTCGATGTCGATATCGACCGCCTTGTAGCCAGGCGTATCCGCATTGGCGATGTTCGAGGCCAGAAGTTGCTGGCGATACGTACGAACCCCAAGCATGTTCTGCTGAAATTCATGACCGGCATGACCACCTTGTCCGATTGAGAAGTGGTTGGGATGGGCCAATGTCGTGCTGGATGCCGTCCCGGCAACTTGTCCGCCTTGAACGCCGTGGCGGCCTCCGGGATGGTTGGCCTTTTGAGCAATCGCCTGATCCAATGCTTGGGAAAATACTCCCTTGTCGCTGTTAACCGCCCTCCCTCCATGCCCCTCATGTCCGCCTTTAACCGCTGGTAACGGAGTGTTTGCGGCCGGCGAGATGATGGAACTCCTGTCATGACACGATTACTCGTTCATGATCAGGATGGCCTTCACCGGATCAATCTGACCGACGTCATGCCATTTCAATTCGCTGTCCGCAGCAACGGGCGCAGCCAGGCAACCGTGATTGCATTCGACAATCCATCGCTTCTGGAGCACTGTCCGGCAGTAGTTGTAGCTCAGCATCTTCGGGGCGCAGCCGACCGCGAGCGCTAGTGTGCGACACACACATCGATCGCCATGCTCTGCCGGTTTGCGGATGTCCATAGCTGAAATGAAGAGGCCCCGACTTCGGGGCCTCTCAGGCAAGTTACTTCATATCTCGTGGATGGTAGTGCTTGCTCTTGTCCTTGGCTGCGTTGGTTTTATCGGCCTTCGCGGCCGGCATGCTTTGCGGGATTCCGGTCTTCTCCTGGGGATGAGAATGCAGCTTGGCAGCCGCCTTATCAGCCTGTGCTTCGGCAGCCTTCGGTGCTGCGGCCTTGTCATCGGCGTAGACGGCACCCGTCGTGGCTGCTCCAGCGAACAGAACGGCGGCGATGAGGGAAGAAATTTTCATGATCGTGGCTCCTGAGTTTTGGGGAATTCAATGGTCCGAATCGCATGGACAGATGCAGTTTGTGCTGCTGTCGCCGTCAACAAGGTGACTTGCCGATTACATTGTTGTCAGCAAGCGTTGCCGAATACGGATTCACCAAATGCCCGATTACGTCAGCAAGCGCCTCACGCAATTGCCGTTCGCAACACCCCATCAGAATTCCGTCTTCCAACGCATCCTGGGCCACCTGACGAAGTTCAACCAGGTTCTCGTTGAGCACCTTGATTTTCTCCGTACAGGCAATGGCCTTGCCGGTTGGGTCTTGCCATCGCGTAGAAGGCGGCGACTTCATTTCGCGGAATGCCGGGCCAGCGTCTGCAAAACTCGGTGTTGGTACTCCAAGTTGCCCAAGGCGTATGCCTTCCAATACTCGATGGATGAAAAGCCGAGGCCTACCCAGGATGCAGAAGTCTGGCTGGGGTCATCAAGGACGAAATTGGAGCTTTGCTCGGCCAATTTCCTGATCGTGGAAAACTGTGAGAAAACCATCTTTTCCAAACTGTCGATATTCACGCCTATCAACTGTCCAGCCAAACCCAGATGGGATTCCGACTGAGTTTTCAAGATAGCAAATAGGTCTTTAGCGGACATGATTCTCTCCCTGCGACATGATAAAGGCACGACGCCTCATGGAGAAATTATGCTGCCTGGACGCTGTCCCTCCGATAACGGAGGGATTACAACGGGGTCACCATTCTGTCAGCCTGGCGCTTGGTTATGAGACATCGAAATCGTGACGGCCTCACAGGTCTGGGCTCGCAACGCCTGTAAGATTTGCCTTTTCCGCCTCTCGTATTCAGTTGCGGACACTTTCCACTGTGGATCATGAGGATGACTCAACTCCTCTGCAACGTAACGGCGCACTTGGCCCAGGGCAGACAGGTCGCCTTTCGTGACACGCAACAGATCAATCAGCGCTGCGTCGAAAGCATCGTGGTAGTAATCCTGTAGTGCGCAGGTCAAGGCGACGAGGAGGACGGCTGCATCATCGAGTTGTCGTTGTGCTGCACGGTCTTCGGACAAGGCATATCCAAATTGTGTCAATTGCGACCCCATCAACTATTTGATCCCGACCTTCCGCTGCTCCATCCGTACAAATGCCGTGATATGCGCCACATCGTCCGGCGTTACCGCTTTGACCGCGGCCATATCGCCAAACTTCCAGTGATGGGCCCGCACTCCGTTGGCCACGGCCAATTGAAAGGCCGCATCGGCATGATGTGACGGCTCATAGACCTTGTGCAATAACGGGGGGCCTTTCTCCGAACCCTTCAAGTCGCCGCCATGGCAGCCTGCACAATGATTGGCGAAAAGTACCTTGCCCATGCCGGGATTCGGCATCAGGCCACGGCTGGGTTTGGGTATCTGCCAGCCTTGGGCGTGTACCGATAGGCTGAACAATGCGACCAGCACCGCAGTGAGTTGTTGTCTAAAAATGCTATTCATTACTTCTACCGTGACCGCCATGGCCGAAGAAGTGCATCACCGGACAGAGCAGAAGGAGCAAATAAGCCCACCGTCCTGTCAGATGCTCCCAATGCTCGCGGATGATAAAGAACCCCAGGATGACCGCGATCATGCCAGTAATGACGGCGCCACGTGAGCGATACCACGACCCATTTGGTTGATGCTTGGATTCTGAAAACATGGTTTGTCCCCTCGTTTTTTGATTGACGCCGGAAGGCGGTGTGATGCCGCAGAGATGGGCTTGATGCAGGCTTGCCCTTGGCCCACGGCCTTCCGAGCCGATCTGACAGCTTAGTGCGAGTGGCCGGCGTGCGAGTCGTTCCCGGTACCGTTTCCGTATCCACTGCTGGCACAGCCCCCCAGCAGTAGTCCGAGCACGGTCATGGCAACCACCATGAGTTTTTTAGGCATCACCTTCTCCTTACGTTACAAAAATGATTTATTGCTCGGTGCCCCGCTTCAGGCGCCACTGTTTGACCAGCGCGTAAATCGCCGGAATCACCGCCAGCGTCAGCACCGTCGAGGAAATCATGCCGCCGACCATCGGCGCGGCGATCCGGCTCATGACTTCCGAACCGGTTCCGCTCCCCCACATGATCGGCAGTAGGCCGGCCATGATCGCGACGACGGTCATCATCTTCGGCCGCACCCGTTCGACAGCGCCTTCCATGATCGCCTCGTAGAGATCGGCCAAGCCGGGCGCCTGGCCCTCGGCGCGGCGCCTGGCCTTCAACTCTTCCCAGGCATGATCGAGATAGATCAGCATGATCACGCCAGTCTCCGCCGCCACCCCGGCCAGCGCGATGAAGCCGACAGCGACGGCGACCGATAGGTTGTAGCCGAGCCACCACATCAGCCAGATGCCGCCGACCAGCGCGAAAGGCACCGAGAGCATGACGATCAGCGTTTCGGTGAGACGCTTGAAGTTCAGGTAGAGCAGCAGGAAGATGGTCAGCAGCGTTACCGGGATGACGACTTTCATTTTCTCGATGGCCCGCTCCATATATTCGAACTGGCCGCTCCAGGTGGCGTAGTAACCGGGCGGGAACTTGACCTGTTCGGCGACCGCCTTCTTGGCGTCGGCGACATAGCTGCCGATGTCGCGGTCGCGGATGTCGACGAAGATATAGGCGGAGAGCAGCGCGTTCTCGGTACGGATGGACGGAGCCCCCTTGGCGACAACGACCTTGGCCACTTGCCCCAAGGGTATCATCGCCCCGTCCATGGTCGGGATCAGTACCTCACGGGCGATCTGCTGCGGATCGGAGCGCAACTCGCGCGGGTAGCGCACGGTGACGCCGAAGCGTTCGCGCCCTTCGACCGTGGTCGTCACCATTTCCCCGCCGAGCGCCGTGCCGATGATGTCCTGCAGATCGCCGACGGCCAGGCCATAGCGCGCCAGCTGTTCGCGGTCCGGCTCGATGTTGAGGTAGAAGCCGCCGGTGATGCGCTCGGCAAAGGCGCTGGTCGTGCCAGGCACCGCCTTGACCACGGCCTCGATTTCCTTGGCGACTTTTTCCATTTCGCCGAGATCCTTGCCGAACACCTTGATGCCGATCGGCGTCCGGATACCGGTGGACAGCATGTCGATGCGCGCCTTGATCGGCATCGTCCAGGCATTGGCGACGCCGGGAAATTGCAGCGCCTTGTCCATTTCGGCAATCAATTGGTCAATGCTCAGCCCGGCGCGCCATTCCTCTTCCGGTTTGAGGTTGATCACCGTCTCGAACATTTCGGTCGGTGCCGGGTCGGTCGCCGTGTTGGCGCGCCCGGCCTTGCCATAAACCGAGGCGACTTCGGGGAAGCTCTTGATGATCTTGTTCTGCGTCTGCATCAGCTCGGCGGCCTTGGTGATCGACATGCCGGGCAGCGAAGCCGGCATATAGAGCAGCGTGCCCTCGTTCAAGGTCGGCATGAACTCGGAACCGAGGCGGGACGCCGGGTAGTAGGAGATTCCCAGTGTCAGGACGGCGAGCACGATGGTCAGCTTCTTCCAGCGCATGACGCCGGTGATGATCGGCCGATAGGCCCAGATCAGGAAGCGATTCACCGGATTCTTCGCTTCCGGCATGATCTTGCCGCGGATGAACAGCATCATCAGCACCGGCACCAGCGTCACTGACAGCAGCGCCGCGCCGGCCATCGAGAAGGTCTTGGTGTAGGCGAGCGGCGAGAACAGCCGGCCCTCCTGGCCTTCGAGGGCGAACACCGGCAGGAAGGAAACGGTGATGATGAGCAACGAGAAGAACAGCGCCGGGCCGACCTCCTTGCAGGCCTTGATCATTGCCGCGGCGCGCTCGGCGGTGCTGTGTTCCTCAGGCAGGCGTTCGAGGTGCTTGTGGGCGTTCTCGATCATGACGATGGCGGCGTCGATCATGGCGCCGATGGCGATGGCGATGCCGCCCAGGCTCATCAAATTGGAGTTCATGCCCAGAGAGCGCATGGCGATGAAGGCGATCAGCACGCCGACCGGCAGCATCAGGATGGCGACCAGGGCGCTGCGCACATGCATCAGGAAAACGATGCAGACCAGTGCGACGATCAGCGCTTCTTCCAGCAGCGTCCGCGTCAGCGTGTCGATGGCGCGGTGAATCAGTTCGGAACGGTCGTACACCGTTTGCACCGTGACCCCCTCTGGCAAACCGGGGCCGATTTCGTCGATCTTGGCTTTCAGGTTGTGTATGACTTCCAGCGCGTTGGCGCCGT
>PHCU01000298.1 GCA_002842345.1 Betaproteobacteria bacterium HGW-Betaproteobacteria-12
AATTGTCCGATTAGTGGATATTTACTAAAAAATATATAACTTATTCGATACAATGTTATTGATTGATGATTATTCAAGTCAACATAAGCAATGAATTTATATGTCCGATAATCGGAACATAAGGATGATATGGCGCAGGAACTCCAAAATAAAAGCTCACAACTCGGCAGCTTGAATCGCGCTTTTTTGCTGCTGGAAGCCATCGCCAGCGGGTCACGCAAAGGCAGCTCATTGACGGAGCTGGTGGCAAGGACATCCCTGCCGCGCCCCACCATTCATCGTGTACTCAAGACCTTGATAGACCACGGCTGGGTTATCCGGGATGAAACTTCGGCGCGGTTTAACCTGGCAATGGGTTTGGCCGCGCTGGGATACTCTGCAATCAGCCGCAACCCGATTGAGAAAATTGCAACAACCCATCTAAGCGTGCTGGCCGAACAACTTAATCAGGTGGTCTACATGGGCGTGCGTTCCGGACTCGACATGGTGTGCATCGGCCGCTATGAAAGCTCATCACAAATACAAGTAGGGCAAGGACGTGTTGGAATGCGCGGACCATTCGGCATGAGCCCCAGCTGCCTGGCCATGATGTCGCATCTGCCTTTGGCGGAAATTGAATCCATCATCAGCGCCAATTTGTCGCGTTATCACCGGATAGAGGGTTTCGATGAAACCGGTTTTCGCAAAGCGGTCGATGAGGCAATTAAAAATGGATACAGCACCTATGACAGCATCATCCTGGATCGCACAACCAGTGCAATTGGTGTGGCAGTTTGCGATCCTGACGGTTACCCAATCGCCGGCATCGGCACGACCTATATTAGCGGCTGGTTAAACGAAGAACAGTGGCAAAACTGCCTGGGCCAGCTGCAGAAAACTGCTGAAAGAATTTCAAACGACTTTTTCCTGAATTCTGGCAAATAGACTGTCCGCAGAACACTCAAAACCTTCGGCTCGACAGACCCCGGTTCGGTTGCAGCTCGTGAGAATCGGCACTTACAACCAACGATGCGGGCTATAGAGTGTAATATATCGATACCCGGTGCCATTAGATTACAGATCATGACGTTACCGACACATTTATGGAAAATATGCATTGTGTTTGGCTGGCTGGCAGTATCTGCACCAGCAACACAGGCAGAAAGCTTCGACATGCCGCCGGAAGGAGAGGATATTGTCGGCGAAATCCGTGTCGTCATCGCCGAATCCTCTGACACCCTGCTCGACATCGCCCGTAAACATGACCTTGGTTATAACGAGATCATGGCGGCCAACCCGGACGTAGACCCCTGGCTGCCAAATGAGGGTGCCTACATCATTCTCCCTACCCAGTTCGTGTTGCCCAAGGCCCCAAGGCGCGGCCTGGTTCTGAACATCCCCCAGATGCGGCTCTTTTACTTTGTCGCTGCAAAAGGCACAGAACCAGCCAAAGTCATCACGCACCCGATAGGAATCGGGCGCGAATACCTGGGTACGCCATTCGGCCGCACTTCCATCACGACAAAGCGCAAGAATCCGACCTGGTACCCGCCCGAATCCATCCGCAAGGAACGTGCAATGGAACAAAGGTCATTGCCGAAATTTGTTCCGCCCGGCCCGAACAACCCACTGGGAAACTATGCAATGAACCTTGGCATGCCCGGATACCTGATCCATGGCACCAATCGCCCTTGGGGAATAGGCAGGCGCGTCAGTCACGGTTGCATCCGGCTTTACCCTGAAGATATCGAA
>PHCU01000299.1 GCA_002842345.1 Betaproteobacteria bacterium HGW-Betaproteobacteria-12
ACCGACCCGGGTGTCGACGATCCGGCCGGGAATGCCGACCACCGTCCGGTCGGCCGGCACGTTCTTGACGACGACCGAGTTGGCGCCGACGCGCACCCGTTCGCCGATGCTGATGGGACCGAGAATCTTGGCGCCGGCGCCGACGACCACGCCGTCGGCCAGCGTCGGATGGCGCTTGCCCTTGTTCCAGGAGGTGCCGCCCAGCGTCACGCCGTGATAGAGGGTGACGTCGTCACCGACTTCGGCCGTTTCGCCGATGACCACGCCAGCGCCGTGATCGATGAAGAAGCGGCGGCCGATGCGGGCGCCGGGATGGATGTCCACATTGGTCAGCGTCCGCCCGAGGAAGGACAGCAGGCGCGCCGGGAAGCGCCAGCCGGCGCGCCACAGGCGGTGCGCCAGGCGGTGGCAGAGCACGGCATGGACGCCGGGGTAGGTGGCCAGCACCTCCAGCGTCGAGCGGGCGGCCGGGTCGCGCGAGAAGACGCAGGCCAGGTCCTCGCGAAGGAGCGAGCCGAGGCCCGGGGCGGCGGATGCGGTAGCGGTCATGGTCAGCGCTTCAGACATGGAGGGGGCTCCGGATGGAGGACAGCAGGGTGCGCAGATCGATGGCTTCCGGCGTCTGCTTGCGGGTCGAGACGAAGTGGCGGACCAGCGGCAGCAGGGCGCTGGCCTCGGCGTCGTCGACGGTGAGGCCGAGGCCGGCATAGACGACCTGCACGGCGCGCGAGCCGGAATGTTTGCCGAGGACGATGCGGTGCGCCTGGCCGACTTCGCGCGGGTCGAAGCCCTGGTAGTTGTCCGGGTGCTTCAACAGGCCGTCGACATGGATGCCGGCTTCGTGGGTGAAGGCGCCGGCGCCGACGACGCTCTTCTGCCACGGCACGGCGCGGCCGGAGGCGCTGGCGACGCTGGCCGAGAGGCCGGGGAAACCCTTGAGGTCGATGCCGGTGGCAATGCCGTGCAGCTTGCCGAGGCCGAGCACGACTTCTTCCAGCGGTGCGTTGCCGGCGCGTTCGCCGAGGCCGTTGACCGTGGTGTTGACATGCGTCGCGCCGGCCTTGCAGGCGGCCAGCGTGTTGGCCGTGGCCAGGCCCATGTCGTCGTGGGCGTGCATTTCGATTTCGAGATCGGTGTGCTTACGCAACTGGGCGATGCGCTCGAAGGTGCCGAAGGGTTCGAGCACGCCGAGGGTGTCGGCGAAGCGCAGGCGGCGGGCGCCGGCGCGTTCGGCGGTTTCGGCCAGGGCGCAGAGGAAATTCATGTCGGCGCGCGAGGCATCCTCGCAGCCGAGACCGACTTCCAGGCCGAGGTCGCGGGCGGCGCCGATGAACTTGGGCAGCTCGCGCAGCAGCCAGCTGCGTTCCTGTTTCAGCTTGTAGGCCAGGTGCTGGTCCGAGGCCGGCACCGAGATGTCGATCAGATGGGCACCGAGACCGGCGCAGGCGGCGATGTCGTCCGGATGCATGCGGCTCCACACCATCAGCCGCGGGGCCAGGCCGAGGGCGGCGACGGCGCGGATCGATTCGCGCTCCTCATCGCCCATCGCCGGGATGCCGACTTCCAGTTCGGGGACGCCGATGGCCGCCAGCTGGCGGGCGATGTCCAGTTTTTCGTCCAGCGAGAACGCCACGCCGGCCGACTGTTCGCCGTCGCGCAGGGTGGTGTCGTTGATGGTGACGAAAGGCTGTGGGCTCATGGCAT